>NZ_JBFREY010000039.1:0-45273 GCF_052114545.1 Pseudomonas sp. KB_12
TGGCCGAACGCAGGCATTGCGCAGTGGGCACCTCGGCATGGATGCCGAGGTAGCCGCGCTGGGCCATGGATGGCCCTTCGCGGCGGCCCACGGAGCAATGCCGGAGTGAGGGCATGCCGAGCCTAGGCGAGGCACCGAGTGGTGGGGCAAGAGCGTTTTGCTTACTTTTGCGCTTTTCAAAAGTGAGCCGCCGTCAGGGCGGAACCCTAAGCCGCCGTTACCGCAGCAATGGATATGTACTCGATCAACAAGGCCAACTGTAAGGCCGCCATCGCGAGCAAGCTCGCTCCCACAATTGGATCTGAGTATAGGAACAGTATCAAAGCCGGACCTTACAACCGCCCCGCCGGCGCATACGGCGCAGGATCAATCACCGGCTCACGCCCTAACATCAAATCCGTAAACAACTGACACGACGCCGGCGCCAACACCAACCCATTGCGATAATGCCCACAGTTCAACCACAGCCCCGCAACCCCCGGCACCTCGCCGATATAGGGAATGCCCTCAGGCGAGCCTGGCCGCAACCCAGCCCAATGCCCAACCACCTCAGCACCGCCCAACGCTGGAATCAACTGCTGTGCCGAAGCCTTCAGGCTCTCCAGCGCAGTATCGGTCGGGGTCTTGTCGAAGCCTTCGCGCTCCAGCGTACTGCCAACCAGAATATGCCCATCACGACGCGGAATCGCATAACGCCCCTTGGCCAGGACCATGCTCGACAGAAAATCCGACGCGCACTTGTACAGAATCATCTGGCCCTTGACCGGCTCGACCGGCAACTTCAAGCCCAAGGTCTTGAGCAACTCGCCACTCCAGGCACCGGCAGCCAGCACCACCTCATCGCCACGAATTTCACCGGCAGAACTGTGCACACCTACCACGCGCCCGCCGTCACGAATGAACCCGCTGACTTCGCAATGCTCATGAAGCGTGACGTTCGGCATCGCCAGCAACGCAGCCTTGAGGGACTTCACCAACCGCGGATTGCGCACGTTGGCCACGTCGGCCATGTAGATCGCTCGGGAAAAACCCGCGCCCAGCACCGGCACGGCATCGTGGACAGCCGAGATATCCACAGCCCGCATCGGGCGGCCTTCCCGTTCGGCCCAGGCCAGCGCTTCGTCCTGATCGTCCAGGTCCAACCAATACAGACCGGTGACATGCACTTGCGGATCGATCCCGGTAGTGGCGAACAAGCGCTCGCCCAGCTGTGGATAAAAATCCTGCGACCAATGGGCCAGCGCCGTGACCGCCGGGCTGTAGCGCCAGGGGTACAACGGCGACACGATACCGCCGCCAGCCCAGGACGATTCCTGGCCGACACTGGAACGGTCCAGCAGCACCACACGTTGCCCTTCGGACGCCAGATTGAACGCCGTCAGCAGGCCGATGACTCCGCCACCGACAATCACCACTTGCTGTTGCCTGGTCATGTTTTGATTCGACTCATAAGACAGAGGGCGCAAGACCGCGCCCGAATAAAAGAAACTCAGCGGCCCCAGCAATCCTTGGCGGTCAGCCCGGTGGCCTGGTTGACCACGTCTCGCGTGCCCGTGTTGTTGATCCTGAAATCACCGCACTTGTCCGTCGCCATGGACGAACCGCTCTTGCGCACGGCGATCAGGGTGAAGCTCTGGTCCGCCAGCGTCGGGGTAATGGTGTAGAAATCGTTACCGCCGCTCAGGCCGGTCGCATTGGTGTAGACGTTATTCTTCGAGTAGTAGCGCTCGAGAATCTGCGCCTGCTCCGATAACAGCCCGGCAATTTCAGTGCGTCGGCCCTTCTTCATGTATTCGGTCAGGCTCGGATAGCCGATGGTGATCACGATACCGATGATCGCAATCACGATCATGATTTCGATCAAGGTGAAACCCCGGTTGGATCTGCGCATGCCTTGCCTCTTCTATTGTATTTGCCGCCACATGATGCGGCGGCTGCCGCCGACGGATTTGCCCACCAGATCGGTGATACCGCCACTGGAGTCGTTCACGATCATATTAGTGGCGCCGTTGGCGCTGACGACGGCGCTCAGGGTCGGGATCCCGCCCGTGAACACCACGCCGGCGGAAATCGTGTCGAGGCTGGTGAGCGAACCATCGTTGTTGGTATCGAGTACCGCATAGTTGAGCATCTTACCGTTGAATGCATCCAATTCGATCAGTTTGCCGGTACCGAAGCTGACGCAAGGGTCGGTGGTGTCCACGGCGGCCGTGGTAAAGACCACCCGCCCAAGCACCAGGTTGGCCGGGTTGATGACCCGCTCTCCGGTCAGCACATTGTTGTACACCAAAGGCAGGTACCAACCCTTCTTCGTCGGATACGTCACGTCGGTCTGGCTGGTGGTCACGAACTGCCCCGCGCTGCCTGAAAACACCCCCGTGATCGACTGGGCCTGCAGGCTCGACACGGTGATTTGCCCTGCACCGCCGGTGGCGTCCCAGATCGAATAGAACGCCTGTAGATCCTTGTTGAGCTTGTCTGCCGCTTCATTGAACTTGCCGGTGCCGAAAAACACCTGGGTGCCACCCTGGGGGTTGTCTGCCAGCAGTGGCTGCACGGTGATCGGCTGGGTTGCCCCCCCGGGTGCGGTGAACAACGGCTGGCCGGCGAACGCCAGGCCCCACGCGGTGGGCGAGGTGCCGCTGAGGTCGAACTTCCACATCCGTCCCTTCAGGTCTCCGCCGTACGCGGACTGCACCACGTTCTGGGAATTGACCCGCAGCTTGACCGACGACAGGCCGTTATCAGTCTCGCTGCTGTTAATGACGATTTTTTTGATCAGCGAACCGTCGCGGATATCCACCACATACAACGCCGCCACACCACTGTTGCTGCCATAGCCATTGCCGATGAACGCCGCCCAGCGACCGTCCGCCAGGCGCGCGACTTCAGGGCGTGCGTAGGCGTAGCCCAAGTCATTGAAGACGTTAGCCGTGTTGGCAACGGTGGGAGCGCTGATTTCCCACAACGCCCGCAACGCATTGCCCGCCGCCGCATCGAACAGTTGCACCGCATAGAACGTCTTGCCGCCAGCCCCCGTTCCGCCAAGGGCGACGGTCTTCCAGGCGCTGCCCGATTGCACATCGAACACGCCGACCTGCCCGTCCACCAAAAACTGATGGCTCACGCCATTGATGTAGTTGATGTCGGCGATATCTTCCAACGAGGACAGCACGCTCGAAGGCATATAGGCATAGCGCCGCGTGCCATTGGTGCTGTTGATGACGCTGAAGAAGCCGTCATTGGCATTCACCACTAGGTTGGCATTCATGTTCGTTGCCTTGGTCGCCAGGTAGGTGCTGTAGCTGGTGTCGTTGAGTAAATCCGCAGCGGTCTGGTCATTGGGCGATGCCAGTACCAGCGGCGAATTGATGATGTCCCCCAGCAACACGCTGCGTACCTTCAAGCCGGTTTTATTGACGCCCTTACTCCACTCCACCAGGTCATTGCCGGTGATCCCCGTGGGCAGGTTCTGGCTGAGGCTGGTTTGCTGGGCCGGCGAAAAGTTGCCATAGGCCAGGGTCACCGGCACATTGGTCGCGGTGTTCCAGGATTGATAGATCGGCGCCGTGGCGCTGGGCACGATGGCCGTGTCGGTGGTCCATTGCACCGCTGCCGTGTTGACCGTTCCGGTCGAGTTGAAGCCGAACGCCTTGATGGTGCCGCGCCAATCCTTGGGATCATAGGTGGTCTGGTAGTAGCTGGAGGTGCTGGACAGTGTCGCGGCATTGGTCGTGCCGCCGCCCCCGGAGCCGGCCTTGGAAGTGATGTCGCTCAAGGCCGATGACAGCGCTGAGTTCAGGCCTTCGCTGTCGGTCGCCTGGTAATACTTCCCGGTGCCGTAGCGGGCAGCGTCGGACAACATCGGGTTGGCGGCGGTAAAACCCACGGTATAGGTATTGAGGTATTGCCGGGGAAAATCCGTGGCGTTCCAGCTCTTGCCGGTGGCGTCGGTGCCGGTGGTGCGCATGTCGATATCGAAAGCGAACTTGGCGATGTCGTCCAGGTAAAGCGTGTCGCCCTCGCCATCACCATTGAGATCGTCGCCATCGTTGTTGATGCCATCCCAATTCGGCAACCGGGCCAAGCCCTGCGGGTCGTTGGTGGGAAACGTTCGGTCAAAGGTGGGCAAGCCGTCGGTGATCACTACACCGAAGTTCTTCTGGCAACGGTACTGGATCGGGCTGGTGTAGGTGGCCGGTGTGCTGTTGTGGTACGGCGCCATGCCCCTGAAGTAACGGGTGACCTCGTAATAGCTCTCGGCCAACGGTGTATTGGCGACCGCACCCAAGGTGTTGATCGCGTTGATCAGGGCGCTGTAGTTGCTGTTGGCCTGGGTCTGGGTCACGCTGCCGCTGACCGGTGACAGGTCGCTGATGGCGCGAGCGATGTAGCCCCCGGGGCCGGAGTTGCTGAAATTAGGTGGATTGAACGTGGCGAGGCCAATACGCAGGGCACGGTTATTGGCGACCAAGTCGTTGGAGACATCCCGTGCCACGTTGATTCGATAGTCGGTGGGAATCGAGCCGGTGGTGAAGTCGCGATTCGAGCCGTTGGCCAAGGTCAGCAAATAGGCCAGGTATTTGGTGGTATAGCGGGTGTTGCCGCCGCCCACCGGGTCCGGCAAGCGCAGACAGACCCGGCCTAGGTTACCCCGGTAGAAGCCATACCAACCGCTCGTGCAATTGCCACGGAGGAGGCTGAACAGCAAAACGTTCCCATCGTCGGGGTCCAGCAGCACTCCTCCGGAACAACTAGTATTGGAGTTACAGTTATTAACCGCTGGACGCGACACATTCGGATCAAACCCCGCCTCCCAGATAATGTTGTTCATACTCCCCGAATCATCGATCAGCAGCATGACATTCGGCGTGACGGCAGCCGCACTCAACAGCGGTGAATCCGAAGGCGTGAAGGCATAAGCCGGGGCCATCAGGTAAAGGCTGAGCAACACCCCCCACAACATCGCTATCCAGCCACGGCGAGCCTCAGTATTTCGCATAGATGCTCTCCACCACGCTGCGCTGGTTATTGCCCACCACCGCCACCGCCGTGATCCGGTACAGCGTCGCCGAGGTATTGACCGGCACGTTGACCGCAGCAAGTGTAGTGCCGATGTTCTGCACGCCATAAAACCCGCCGGCAGCGGCAACCCAGAGCACCCCGGACGACGAATTGCGCCCCGCCGCAGTGATGGTCGCCGACTCGGCCGGCGGCGCGCATTGAGTCGCGGTGGTGCAGACCGCCAGTGAATAGGTCTCGACCTGCACCGCACTCTCACCCATCCTCAACGCAGCCTCGGCGATCTGGAAGGACTGGTTGCGTTGCATGACGCTGCTGGTCATTTTTTCCTGAAGAGTGGCGCTCTGCATCGACGACAGGCCGATCAGCGTCAGCAGCAACAGGAAAACCAGGCTGACCAGCAGTGCCATGCCACGCTGGCGATGCTTGAGATCCATCGAGATCATCGATCGCCCCCTCATAGAAGCCGGTTGCGCAAGGCGGCAACCACATTGAAGGTCTGCTCGCGCACCGTGTTCCTTGGATCAAAGAGCGTCAGGCTCAGGCGCACGCTGCGGATCAGTGCCGGGTCTGCCGGGTTGCCGGTGTAGCTCGACGCTGCGATGTCCGTGGCGCTGGCGGCCATGCCGAACGTCACATCGAATGCCCGCACGTTGTCCACCAGCACCGACAGCGTCGGCGGATTGCCGGTGCCGCTGCCCAACAGCAATTGGTTGTTGTTGAAGCTGTAGACCAGTCGACGGATCGGGAACGCCAACTGCCCCGTCGCTGGCGCCCGGGCGTTCGAGTAGGCCGTCGCCGAGGTACGGCAATCGGAGACGACGGTCCAGGTCGGCAGGCTACCGCCACCCCCAATGTCCGCGGTGACCAGCGTCAGCCTCCGGTTGGCGTTATCCCAACGGATTGGAGTGGTCTGGCTGGCAGCGAAACTGTTATCCGTCGAGGCATCGATGATGGTCGCCAGGCAGCCGAACATGCCCACCATGCGAATTTCCTGGACCATTTTGCTCAAGGCAAACCGCGCGTCCTCCTGAATCACCGCGGCGGCATTCTGGCTGACGTAGGTATTTTTGGCGGCAATGAAAATCTGCACGACACCCAGGATGACGATCAGGCTGAGCACCAGCGCGATCATCAACTCGATCAGGCCAAAACCGCGACTGTACCGGTTCATGGCGGCGTCCCCGCCGGATCGACAGCGACGCGGCTGGTCAGTACGAAGCTGCGTCGCGCCTCAGCGGCGTTGGTGGTGTTGGCGGCCCGGGCGTCGTCCCAGGAGATGGTAATCGTGTAGACCCGCTGGTTCAGGGCAATGGTGCCGGTGGCCGTGGCGCCGCCGAAGGCGATGATGTTGGTCTTGAAATCGTAGAGATCCTGGTCCCGGGCCACGTTGAGGTTCGGCGAGCTGGGCGGTGTGATGGTGTAGTCGGCGCCGGAGTTGGCGCGAATGCGGTCCAGCAGGTCATAGGCAATGAAACTGGCCTGGCTGGTCATGCGCGAACTGTCGGTGTACTTGAGCGCATTGAGCTGGATCATCGCCGCCCCCAGCAAGCCGACGCCGAGAATCAGCACCGCCACCAGCACCTCGATCAACGTCATGCCGGCCTGCGCCCTTTTACTGCAACCCTTCATCCGCAATTTCCACCCAATACGATTCGTCCATTGAGGCAAACATTCAGCGTCCTGCTCTGCGCTCCTCTTACGTAATTGAAGCTCACTGGCGTGGCCGGTGCCGATAACCCGCCGAGGTTGTTGAAATCGATGCTAGTCACGTCTGAGGGTAGCGTCAGAGTCACGCCACTGCCCATCGCTGGAACAACCCGCAATATAATGGGCGACGAGCCAGTACTGTCATACACCGTGAGTTCGCCGCTCCAGGCACCGCCTTGGGTCGTGGGACGAATTCGCGTGGTGATACCACGGTCGATCGCCTCCATCCGGGCAAAGTTCAGCGCCCGGCGCAAGTCGCCGATCTCGGTATCGGCCTTGGTGCTCTGCAGCGAGCCCGTGAATGACGGCACCGCCATGGTAATCAGGATCAGCAGCACGCCAAGGGCCACCAGCACCTCGATCAGCGTGAAACCTTTTGTACGAAGATCCATCGATGCCCTCCGTTGCCGTCGGCTATACCTGCCTCTACACGCTAGAACAAACCACCGCCTTGTGTGCGGTTGTTTCGGTTCACGGCGCTCGTCGTTTTCGTACTCCAGGGAGGAGACGTCATGTATCAACAGGGTTTCAGCCTGATCGAACTGCTCATGGGACTGGCAATCGCCGCAATTGTTCTGCCGTGGGCCGGCGCGAGCTACAAAGAGCTGATCGAATCCATCGAACGCGAGGACACCGCGCAGTTGCTGATCAGCGGATTGCGCATTGCCCGCAGCGAAGCCATCACGCGTAACCGCAGGGTATTGATACAAGGGATAGACAACGATTGGGGCCGGGGTTGGCGGATCATGCTGGACAACAAGGAGAAAACCTTGCTGATGGAACGCACCGCAAGCGCTCGTGTGGTCGGCAACCAGCCGATGAGACGCAGGGTGAGGTTTGGCAGCCAGGGCGAAGCACTGTACCCCAGCGGCGCCTTCCAGGCCGGCAGGCTGCACGTCTGCGCCAAACGCGGGCCGGTCAGCCATCATCAAGTGATACTGGCGCCTTCCGGCCGCGTCCGCCTGGAAAGCGTCGAGGCCGAACAGGCGCTGTGCGAGAAAGGACTTAAAGCAAGGAGCGCACGCGCAACTCTTTCGGCATCGAGAACGTGACGTTCTCCTCGCGACCGGCCAGTTCATCGGCACCCGTTGCGCCCCAGGCCTGCAATTGCTGGATCACACCGCGCACCAGCACTTCCGGCGCGGAGGCACCGGCAGTGATGCCGATGCGCTCGACCCCATCGAACCAGCTGCGTTGCATGTCTTCGGCACCGTCGATCAGGTAGGCCGGGGTGGCCATGCGCTCGGCCAGCTCACGCAAGCGGTTGGAGTTGGAGCTGTTGGGGCTGCCGACGACCAGCACCACATCGCATTCGTCGGCCAGTTGCTTGACCGCATCCTGACGGTTCTGGGTGGCGTAGCAGATGTCATCCTTGCGCGGACCGCCGATGGCCGGAAATCGCGAGCGCAGGGCGTCGATCACACGGCTGGTGTCGTCCATGGACAGGGTCGTCTGGGTAACAAAAGCCAGGCTCTCAGGGTTGCGAACCTGCAGGGCTGCAACGTCTTCCTCGTCTTCGACCAGGTAGATCGCACCGCCGTTGCTGGCATCGTATTGACCCATGGTGCCTTCGACTTCCGGATGGCCTTCATGGCCGATCAGGATGCATTCGCGACCATCACGGCTGTAGCGCGCCACTTCGATGTGCACCTTGGTCACCAATGGGCACGTCGCGTCGAAGACCTTCAGGCCACGGCCGGCGGCTTCAGTGCGTACGGCCTGGGAAACCCCGTGGGCGCTGAAGATCACGATGACGTCGTCCGGCACCTGGTCCAGTTCCTCGACGAAAATCGCCCCACGGCTACGCAGGTCTTCGACGACGAATTTGTTGTGGACCACTTCGTGGCGCACGTAGATCGGCGGCCCGAAGACTTCCAGGGCGCGGTTGACGATTTCGATCGCCCGGTCCACACCGGCGCAGAAGCCACGGGGGTTGGCGAGTTTGATTTGCATGCTGTGCCTCGTGTCTGTGGGAGCGAGCCTGCTCGCGATGCGGTGGGTCAGTCAACTCGACGGTGGTGTGACTCAGCCTTCGCGAGCAGGCTCGCTCCCACAGGTATTGTGGGAGCGGTAATTGCCGTTAACTCTTAAACCGCCTTCACTTCGAGGATTTCCACTTCGAAGTTCAAGGTCTTGCCCGCCAGCGGATGGTTGAAGTCCACGGTCACCTGGGCGTCGTCGAAAGCCTTCACCACACCCGGCAACTCGGTATTGGCCGCGTCGTTGAAGATCACCAGCAAGCCCTGGGACAGTTCCATGTCCTGGAACTGGGAGCGTGGCATGGTCTGCACGTTTTGCGGGTTGGGCTGACCAAAGGCGTTTTCTGGCGGTACGACCACGGTGCGCTTGTCGCCGGCCTTGAAGCCGAAGATCGCCGCTTCGAAGCCTGGTAGCAGGTTGCCATCACCGACCTTGAACACCGCCGGAGCCTTGTCGAAGGTGCTGTCGACGGTGTCACCGTTTTCCAGGTACAGGGCGAAGTGAAGCTTCACTTCAGTGTTTTGAGCGATACGCTGCTCAGTCATGGACGGCTTCTCCGGTTTTCTTGCTCTTGAACATATCCAGGGCGAGCATCACGGCGCCCACGCTGATGGCGCTGTCGGCAAAGTTGAACGCCGGGAAATACCAGCGGTTCTGCCAATGCACCAGGATGAAATCGATGACATGGCCCAGGGCGATGCGGTCATAGAGGTTGCCCAAGGCACCACCGAGCACCAAGGCCAGCGCCACGGCCAGCCAGGTCTCATTGCGCCCCAGGCGCTTGAGCCAGACCACCAGCACGGCGCTGACTACGACGGCGATCAGGGCGAACAGCCAGCGCTGCCAGCCCGAACTGTCGGCCAGGAAGCTGAATGCCGCACCAGTGTTGTAGGCCAAGGTCCAGCTGAAGTAGTCGGGAATGATCACGATCTGCTGGTACATGGTCAGCGAGTTCTCGAAGTAGTACTTGCTGGCCTGGTCGATGACCAGTACCAGCACACTCAACCAGAGCCAGCCCAGCCGCCCGAAGCGGCCCGCCGCGTTAGGCATAATGACGAACCTCACCGGTGCCGCTGATGTTGTCGACGCAACGACCGCAGATTTCCGGATGCTCCGGGTTCACGCCGACGTCTTCACGGCAGTGCCAGCAACGGGCGCACTTGGTGTGGTTCGACTTGACGATCTTCAGCTTCAGGCCGCTGACTTCAGTGATCACCGCATCGGCCGGCGCCTGCACGAAAGGTGCAACGCTGGCGGTGGAGGTGATCAGCACGAAGCGCAGCTCGTTGCTCAGCCTGGCCAGATCGGCACTCAGGTCATCTTCGGCATAGAGGGTCACTTCGGCCTGCAGGTTGCCACCGACGGCCTTGGCCGCACGCTGGATCTCCATTTCCTTGTTGACCGCCGCCTTGACCGCCATCACGCGATCCCAATACGCACGATCCAGCTCGAAGCCTTGCGGCAGTTCGGTCAGGCCTTCGTACCAGGTGTTGAGCATCACCGATTCGTTACGCTCGCCCGGCAGGTACTGCCACAGCTCGTCGGCGGTGAACGCCAGGATCGGTGCGATCCAGCGCACCAGGGCCTCGCTGATGTGGAACAGCGCGGTCTGGCACGAACGACGGGCCTTGCTGTTGGCGCCAGTGGTGTACTGGCGGTCCTTGATGATGTCGAGGTAGAAACCACCGAGCTCCTGCACGCAGAAGTTGTGGATCTTGGAGTAGACGTTCCAGAAGCGGTATTCGCCGTAGTGCTCCTGCAATTCGCGTTGCAGCAGCAGGGTACGGTCCACGGCCCAACGGTCCAGCGCGAGCATTTCTTCGGCCGGCAGCAGGTCGGTGGCCGGGTTGAAACCGGTCAGGTTGGAAAGCAGGAAGCGCGCGGTGTTACGGATCCGCCGGTAGGCGTCCGCGCTGCGCTGCAGGATCTGCTCGGAAACGGCCATCTCGCCGGAATAGTCGGTGGACGCAACCCACAGGCGCATGATGTCGGCGCCCAAGGTGTCGTTGACCTTCTGCGGCGCGATCACGTTGCCCAGGGACTTGGACATCTTGCGACCGGACTCGTCGACCGTGAAGCCGTGGGTCAGCAACTCGCGATACGGCGCGTGGTTGTCGATGGCGCAACCAGTCAGCAGCGACGAGTGGAACCAGCCGCGGTGCTGGTCCGAGCCTTCCAGGTACAGGTCGGCACGCGGGCCGGTCTCGTGGCCCATCGGGTGCGAACCGCGCAGCACGTGCCAATGGGTGGTGCCGGAGTCGAACCAGACGTCCAGGGTGTCGCTGATCTTGTCGTACAGCGGCGCTTCGTCACCCAGCAGCTCGGCGGCATCCATCTTGAACCAGGCTTCGATGCCTTCGGACTCGACGCGCTTGGCCACGATTTCCATCAGTTCGACGGTGCGCGGGTGCAACTCGCCGCTTTCCTTGTTCAGGAAGAACGGGATCGGCACGCCCCAGTTGCGCTGGCGGGAGATGCACCAGTCCGGACGGTTGGCGATCATCGAGTGCAGGCGCGCCTGGCCCCAGGCCGGCACGAACTGGGTCTCTTCGATGGCCTTGAGCGAACGCTGGCGCAGGGTGTCGCCGCTGGTTGGCTGCTTGTCCATGCCGATGAACCACTGCGCGGTGGCGCGGTAGATCAGCGGGGTCTTGTGCCGCCAGCAGTGCATGTAGCTGTGTTCGATGACGGTGGTGTGCAGCAGCGCGCCGACTTCTGTCAGTTTGTCGACGATGGCCGGGTTGGCTTTCCAGATGAACTGGCCGCCAAAGAACTCCAGCGACGGCGCGTACACGCCATTGCTCTGCACCGGGTTGAGGATGTCGTCGTTGACCATGCCGTATTTCTTGCAGGTCACAAAGTCGTCGACGCCATAGGCCGGCGCGGAGTGAACCACGCCAGTACCTGCGCCCAGTTCCACGTAGTCGGCCAGGTACACCGGCGACAGGCGGTCATAGAACGGATGACGGAAATTGATCAGCTCCAGCGCCGAACCTGGCGCGGTGGCGACCACCGAACCTTCGAGGTTGTAGCGGGCCAGGCAGGATTCGACCAGTTCTTCGGCCAGCACCAGCAGTTTGTCGCCGACGTCGACCAGGGCGTAGTTGAATTCCGGGTGGACGTTCAGCGCCTGGTTGGCCGGGATGGTCCACGGGGTGGTGGTCCAGATCACGATCGAGGCCGGCTTGGCCAGCTTGCTCAGGCCGAAAGCCGCGGCGAGCTTGTCTTCATCGGCGATCGGGAACGCGACGTCGATGGTCGAGGACTTCTTGTTCTCGTACTCGACCTCCGCCTCGGCCAGGGCCGAACCGCAATCGAAGCACCAGTTCACCGGCTTGAGGCCCTTGAACACGAAGCCGCCCTCGACGATTTTCGCCAGGGCACGGATTTCGCCGGCTTCGTTCTTGAAGTCCATGGTCTTGTACGGGTTGGCGAAGTCGCCCAGCACGCCGAGGCGGATGAATTCGGACTTCTGCCCTTCGATCTGCTCGGTGGCGTAGGCACGGCACAGTTCGCGGGTCTTGTCCGCGCCCAGGTTCTTGCCGTGGGTCACTTCGACCTTGTGTTCGATCGGCAGGCCATGGCAGTCCCAGCCCGGGACGTACGGCGCATCAAAACCCGACAGGGTCTTGGAGCGGATGATCATGTCCTTGAGAATCTTGTTCAGCGCGTGACCGATGTGGATAGTGCCGTTGGCGTACGGAGGGCCGTCGTGCAGGACGAACTTCGGACGATCCTTGCCAATTTCGCGCAACTTTCCGTACAGGCCAATGCTGTCCCAACGCTGCAGAATCTGTGGTTCGCGCTGAGGCAGGCCGGCCTTCATTGGGAAGGCGGTGTCCGGAAGGTTTAGCGTGGCTTTATAGTCGGTCATTTAAGGCTCTTCATTAGCGATTGGCGCTGGTTGCGACAAGGGCACGGGCGGCGGCGATATCTGCATGGATCGCCGTCTTGAGCGCCTCCAGAGAGGCAAAACGCTGCTCTTCACGCAGCTTATGGTGGAAAACCACCGTCAAACGCCGGTCATACAGATCGCCGGCAAAATCCAGAACATGTACTTCGAGGTGGGCCTTGCCATCCCCTTGGACCGTAGGTCGTACGCCGATATTGGCGACACCGGGCCAGGTCTTGCCGTCGATCTCGACACTCACCAGGAACACCCCGGTCAGCGGCACACGACGACGCTTGAGTTGCACGTTGGCCGTTGGCGTGCCCAATTGGCGCGCCAGTTTCTGCCCGTGCAGGATCCGCCCGGCAATCCGGTACGGCCGGCCAAGCAAGCGCTCGGCCAATTCAAAGTCGGCAGCCGCCAGGGCATTGCGGACCTGGGTGCTGCTGACGCGCAAGCCGTCCATCTCGACAGTCTGCGCCGCTTCGACGGTAAACCCATGGGCGATACCGGCTTGTTGCAGGTAGTCGAAATCCCCGGAGCGGTCGCAGCCGAAACGGAAATCATCGCCGACTTCCAGATGCTTCACATCCAGGCCGTCCACCAGGATGGTCTTGACGAACTCAGCAGCGCTGAGCTTGCTCAGGCCTTGGTTGAAGGCCAGGCACAGGACCCGGTCGACGCCTTCGGCGGCCAGCAATTGCAGTTTGTCGCGCAACCGGGCCAGACGGGCCGGGGCGGTATCCGGGGCGAAAAACTCCCGCGGCTGCGGCTCGAAAATCACCACGCAGCTGGGCACGCCCAACTCCAGCGCACGCTCGCGCAGTCGCGCCAGGATAGCCTGGTGGCCACGGTGAACACCGTCAAAGTTGCCAATAGTGGCGACACAGCCCCGATGCTGGGGGCGCAGGTTGTGGAGGCCTCGGACCAGCTGCATAACGCGCTTCTTGCTCATAAAGTGGCCGATTATAACCACACCCGGCGGCCGACGACAGGCAACACCGCACCCCAAAGTGATCGAACCGACAAAACCACTGCCCGGCCCGGGATTATCGGGTGCTTGCCCTCAGCTCAAGGCCTTGCGATTGAAGTCACGCAGACGGAACCCCATCAGCAGCAACATGCCGAAATACGCCACCACGCCGGCAACCACCAGCACACCCAAGCGCAGGAACCGCTCGAGCATCTGCCCTTCGCCCCAGGCCGGCATGAAATGCATCGCCCCCAGCAAAACCGCCGACATCACCGCCACGGCCACCACCAGCTTGAGGCCGAATTTGCCCCAGCCCGGCTGCGGCTGATACATCTTCTGCTTGCGCAACTGGTAAAACAGCAGCCCGGCATTGAGGCACGCGCCAGCGCTGATCGCCAGGGCCAGGCCGGCGTGGGCCAACGGGCCGATGAGCATCAGGTTGAACAATTGGGTCATCACCAGGGTGAAAATGGCGATTTTCACTGGCGTGCGAATGTTCTGCTGGGCATAGAATCCCGGCGCCAGCACCTTGATCACGATGATCCCGAGCAGGCCCACCGAGTAGGCAATCAGCGCACGCTGGGTCATCAAGGCGTCGAAGGCGTTGAATTGACCGTATTGGAACAGCGAAACCGTCAGCGGCTCAGCCAGGATTCCCAGTGCCAGGGAACAGGGCAAGACCAGCACGAAACACAGGCGCAGGCCCCAGTCGAGGATGCGCGAGTACTCCTGGCGGTCCTGACTGGCGTAGGTCTTGGCCAGGGTGGGCAGCAGGATCGTCCCCAGGGCCACGCCCAGCACGCCGGACGGCAGCTCCATCAAGCGGTCGGCGTAATACATCCACGACACCGAGCCGGCCACCAGGAACGAGGCAAAGATGGTGTTGATGATCAGGGAAATCTGGCTTACCGACACCCCGAGGATCGCCGGCAACATCTGCTTCATCACCCGCCACACGCCGCTGTCGCGCAGGTTCAGCCGTGGCAGGACCAACATGCCGATCTTTTTCAGGTGCGGCAGTTGATAAAGTAATTGCGCCAGGCCACCCACCAGCACTGCCCAGCCGAGGGCCATCACCGGTGGATCGAAATACGGCGTCAGGAATACCGCGAACACGATCATGCTGACGTTGAGCAGGGTCGGCACAAAGGCCGGTACGGAAAAGCGGTTCCAGGTATTGAGGATCGCCCCGGCCAGGGACGACAGGGAAATCAGCAATATATAAGGAAAGGTCACCCGCAGCAGGTCCGAGGTGAGCTGGAATTTTTCTGGCGTATCGGTGAAACCCGGGGCCGTGGCCCAGATTACCCAGGGCGCGGCGAGCATGCCCGCCGCCGTGACCAGCGCCAGCACCAACGTCAGCAGGCCGGTGACGTAGGCAATGAACGTGCGGGTCGCTTCGTCGCCCTTCTGGCTTTTATATTCCGCCAGGATCGGCACGAAGGCCTGGGAGAACGCCCCTTCGGCGAAGATCCGCCGCAGCAGGTTGGGCAACTTGAAGGCGATGAAGAAGGCGTCGGTGGCCATCCCGGCGCCGAATATCCGTGCGATCAACGTATCGCGAACGAACCCCAGGACGCGGGAAAGCATCGTGATAGAGCTGACGGCGGCCAACGATTTGAGCAGATTCATGAAAAGAGTTTTTGCCTGTCGATAAACAGCAGGCGAACAACGCGCCCACTTGTGCGATACTCCGCGCCGCTAAACAGTGCAGAGCCAAAGTCCGCGAGTTTACAGGTCGCACGCCGGAAAGAAATCCTTCGGTGCGCAGCACCTGCCATTCAGCGGAACGCGTCACCCGCCCTTGACAAGACTTCAACTCATCGGCATGATTCGCGGCCTATTTTGTTTGCTATTTCCCAAAAAGTCTTTCGAGGAGCTCGACGGTGGCCAACACACCTTCCGCCAAAAAACGTGCAAAACAGGCTGAGAAGCGTCGCAGCCACAACGCCAGCCTGCGTTCCATGGTCCGTACCTACATCAAGAACGTAGTTAAGGCCATCGACGCAAAAGACGCTGAAAAAGCTCAAGCTGCTTACGTTCTGGCTGTGCCAGTTATCGACCGCATGGCCGATAAAGGCATCATCCACAAGAACAAGGCTGCTCGCCATAAGAGCCGTTTGAATGGCCACGTAAAGGCCCTGAACGTTGCCGCTGCTGCCTAAGCGACGCGCTCGTTAAAAAACCGACCTCAGGGTCGGTTTTTTATTGCCTGCGATTTAACACCCCTCCTTGCGGAAGCAGTGGATCAGCTTGCCTTAATACTGAATGCACCACCGCATCGCGAGCAGGCTCGCTCCCACATCAACTCCGAGACACTCACACAAATCGCATCCACCACAAATCCCTGTGGGAGCCGAGCTTGCTCGCGATGGCGGAGAGTCAGCCTGCATCCATGCTGGGCGTGCCACCGCTATCGCGAGCARGCTCGGCTCCCACATCGATTCTCGGTGCGCTGCATATCCACTGCCCACCAGAGACCCCTTGTGGGAGCGAGCCTGCTCGCGATGGCGTCAGTGAAAACAGATACCTCCACTAAAGCCCCGCACTATTCGCCAAAGTTGAAAACCACCGGCTTCGGCGGAGGACAGCCTCCCGGTGGTGGGAAATTCTGCACCCCCGCCTCGTCGTAGCCGGTGTAACAACCCACTATCTTGTCACCCTTGAAGTTCATACGGCGCTCAACCACACCCGTCGGGTAGTAGTAGACCGTCTCACCTTCGCGCTTGGCGTACGAGTAGTCCTTGTATTCGCGCCCCTCGACCGTTATCAGGCGAAAGCCCTGCTTGGCTTCAGAGAACTTCAACTGGCCATTGGGGTAGTAGTCGTTACGAGTCACGCGATCATCAGGCCCCAACAGCACCTCCCGGACCTTGCGCCCATCCTGGGTGTGGCGGGCACTTTGCTCATTACCGAACAGGTAATCACTCTCCGAGTCGAAATGCCCATTGTTGAAAGCCCCGCGCTGTTTGCCGCAAAGCTTGATACGGGTGTATTTCCCATCAGGCACGTGGCAATAGTTCCTGTCCGCGATCAGCACCCCAGTCGCATCAAATGACTGCAGGTTGCCAATGGGCTCATCCCCCTCGTACGTCGCCACCGTATCGGGCTGGCCATTGGGATGATAGAGACGAAAGGCGCCCTCTCGCGAACCATGGCGCCACGAGATATCCGACAGCAGCACGGCACCATCATCGGTGTAGGTCAGCGCCCGCCCTTCGATCTGGCCGTTGACATAGCTGGCCGAATAGATGAGTTTGCCATTGGCCGCATAGGCTTCTTTCAATCCATCCAACACACCCGCGCGGTAATGCTCGACGAGCCGCAACACACCTGCGGCATCCACTTCACGCAATTCGCCTTGCTTCTTGTCGGCGACGAAATCGACGGTCTGGACACCACCGCCTTCCACCTTCAATGTCCAACGGCCTTCTCGAACACCTTGCACGTAACGCCCCTCACCCCACGGCATTTTCCAGTCACCGTGCTGCATCCCCGCCACGAAATCGCCGCGCTGGACCACCTCACCATGGCGCACGCGCTCGGAAGGCCCGTCAAAATCGCCGTGTTTGTATGTATCGAAGCCGGACATCGCCCCCTCATCGTCCTGCGCCTCGATCGTCCAGCGCCCCTCATAGAAATCGTCGACGATCATGCCCTTGGAAACCGTGCCGCCATCACTGACGACCCACGGCCCCTGGCGCAGTCCATCCACATAGGCGCCGGTGGACGCGTAGCCCGACTCGTCGAACTCCGCCCACTTGCCCGACCTCTTGCCCTGGACATAGGCACCCAGCGCCCAGAGCCGCCCGTTACCCAAGAACGCCCACGCCCCATCCTCGGAGCCCTGGTACACCTCTGGACGGGTTTCCCAGGCCATCCTGCTGACACGATAGGCAGAGCCCACATCCTCGTCCTGAGGCGGCACGCGCTCATAAGTCAGCGTGAGCCAGCGTCCTTCGCGCTGCTGAAAAGTCTTTTTGTAGGTGTCGCGATGAGGGTCCTCTGGCGGCTGCCCCACTGACGCCGGGACACCGTCGACGCCAAAGTACCCCACCAGCGTGCCACTCGCGGGCTCCAGCGTGTCGAACTCGGCGATACCGGTCTTGGGCAAAACGGCGCTGTAATCGTAGGGCGGCAACTTGCCCAGCTCTTTCTGGACCAGCGCGGCAGTGAGGACCTTGCGATCAGCGGCGATACGATCCAATACCGACTGCAATGTCTCGAGCCGGCGATAACCACCAGTGGACGGCACGAACCGATAACCATGAAGGGCATACTGCCCCTTTGCCCGCGACAGCACGACCAGCGTCTGGAGATCACTGTCGAGGCTGGCGTAGAACACCGACTCGACACTCGCATCGCCATATCTGTCGAGCACTTGCGGGACGCCATCCGGCGAATCACACAGACATGAGTAGCCCACGACACCCTCGGCCTCGCGGATAAATGCCAGCGTCGCCCCACTCTCCTGGGAAGTTTTTATCAGCGGATGGGCCAGGATTTTTTCGCTATAAAACGGCTCGGCCAAAGCCCCGACGGACACCGAACAGCCCAATACAAACAACAGCAAAAACGCACGCATACGAATCCCTTCGCGCCAAAAGCACAACAAATCCATGGAGATAAAAAAAGCGAGCCGATCGGCTCGCCCGTCATTCGCTACTTAACGCCAAGGCAAGATCGGAATAGCCGTCACCGCGTTCTGCGGGCTGCCCTCGATCACGCGATCGCTGTAGACCAGGTACACCAGCGTATTGCGCTTCTTGTCGAGGAATCGCACCACTTGCATGGTCTTGAACACCAGCGAAGTGCGCTCACGGAACACCTCTTCGCCATCCTTGAGCTCACCCTTGAAGCTGATGGGCCCCACCTGGCGGCAGGCGATGGACGCCTCGGCGCGATCCTCGGCCAGACCCAGGCCGCCCTTCACGCCGCCGGTCTTGGCCCGCGACAGGTAACAGGTCACGCCATCCACCTTGGGATCGTCGAACGCCTCGACCACGATCCGATCGTTCGGCCCGACAAACTTGAACACCGTCGACACTTGGCCAATTTCTTCGGCCGAAGCCAGCAGCGGCACAGCCAGCAGCAAGCCGATCAATCCTTTTGCCAAACCCATGATTTTTCCTTAGACGAGGATCAGGTTGTCACGGTGAACCAGCTCGGGCTCCGCCATGTAACCCAACAGACCGACAATCGCATCGGACGACTGACCGATGATTTTCTGCGCTTCCAACGCACTGTAGTTGGCCAGGCCACGGGCGATCTCGCGACCGTCCGGGGCCACGCACACCACCATTTCGCCCCGACGGAAACTGCCTTGTACCAACTTCACACCCACCGGCAGCAGGCTTTTGTTGCCTTGGGACAGGGCCGTCACAGCACCAGCATCCAGCACCAAGGTGCCACGGGTCTGCAGATGCCCAGCCAGCCACTGCTTGCGCGCCGCCAACATGCCACGCTCCGGAGAGAGCAAGGTGCCGATCCGTTCGCCAGCTTTCAGGCGATCCAGCACCCGCTCCAAGCGCCCACCCACGATGATGGTGTGAGCCCCGGACCGCGCCGCCAGACGCGCGGCGCGCAGCTTGGTCTGCATGCCACCACGGCCCAGCGCACCACCCGTGCCACCCGCCACCGCGTCCAGCGCCGGATCGTCGGCGCGGGCTTCGTAGATCAGCTTGGCATCGGGATTGTTGCGCGGATCGGCATCGAACATGCCGTCGCGATCCGTGAGGATCACCAGCAGATCCGCCTCCACCAGGTTCGCCACCAGCGCGGCCAGGGTGTCGTTATCGCCGAAACGGATCTCGTCGGTGACCACCGTGTCGTTCTCGTTGATCACCGGGATGACTTTCAGCTCCACCAGCGCGCGCAAGGTACTGCGGGCATTGAGGTAGCGCTTGCGGTCGGACAGGTCATCGTGGGTCAGCAGGATCTGCGCCGTATGGCGACCGTGCTCGGCGAAGCTTGATTCCCAAGCCTGCACCAGGCCCATCTGGCCGATGGCGGCGGCAGCCTGCAGCTCATGCATCGCGCTGGGTCGCGACGTCCAGCCCAGGCGGCTCATACCGGCGGCCACAGCCCCGGAAGAGACCAATACCAGCTCGACGCCAGCCTCATGCAAGGCCACCATCTGCTCGACCCACACCGCCATTGCCTGGCGGTCCAGGCCCTTGCCATCTGCCGTCAGCAGTGCGCTGCCGATCTTCACGACCCAGCGCTGCGCACCCGTCACCTTGCTCCGCATCATCTTCAACCTTTGCCAGCGAACGGCGCGACCCAGCGCCGCCCATGGGATTATTCGTATTTGCGTTTTACAGATACCAAAACGCCGCTCGAATGAGCGGCGCCTTGGAAACCGGCTGGTTGCGATGATAACACCGCACTGGACCAGTTAATGCCAGCCACCCGAGAATCCTTGGGGGGATCAAGCCTGTGGGAGCAAAGCTTGCTCGCGATGGCCTCGTCACACTCAACACCTTGGCTGACTGCAAACCGCTATCGCGAGCAAGCTTTGCTCCCACAAATTCGCCCACACAGGTACTGGCTTCAGCTAAGTGGCATCAGCACAAGATCAGTCGCGGACGTAGATGATTTCCGGACCGTCTTCGTCATCCACATCTTCTTCGTCCCAATCGTCGTCACCGATGTCATGGACCGACTTGACGCCGCTGCGACGCAGGGCACGCTGGTCGTCCAGCGCCTGCAACTGGGCACGAGCCTCGTCTTCGATGCGCTGGTCGAGCTCGGCCAGCTCTTCCTTGTAGGCCGGATCGTTGGCCAGGCGGTCGGCGCGATCTTCCAGGTAACGCATGATGTCATGGCACAGGCGCTCGGTGCCGTCTTTGGCGATGGCCGAGATCACGTAGACCGGACCTTCCCACTCCAGGCGATCGACGATTTCCTTGACCCGCTCCTCATGCTCTTCTTCAAGGATCTGGTCGCACTTGTTCAGCACCAGCCAACGGTCGCGCTCAGCCAGGGCCGGGCTGAACTTGGTCAGTTCGTTGACGATGACTTCGGCGGCATCGGCGGCACTGGTTTCATCCAGTGGCGCCATGTCCACGAGGTGCAGCAACAGACGGGTACGGGACAAGTGCTTGAGGAAACGAATCCCCAGGCCTGCGCCCTCGGAAGCCCCTTCGATCAACCCTGGAATGTCGGCGATTACGAAACTCTTCCAGCGGTCGACGCTGACCACGCCCAGGTTCGGCACCAGGGTGGTGAACGGGTAATCGGCCACCTTCGGCTTGGCCGCCGACACCGAGCGAATGAAGGTACTTTTACCGGCGTTCGGCAAGCCCAGCAGGCCCACGTCAGCCAACACTTTCATTTCCAGCTTCAGGTCACGCTGCTCGCCTGGCTTGCCTGGCGTGGTCTGGCGTGGCGCACGGTTGGTACTGGATTTGAAACGGGTGTTGCCCAGGCCGTGCCAGCCGCCATGGACGACCAGCAGACGCTGGCCGGCCTTGGTCAGGTCGCCAATCACTTCCTGGGTGGCCGAATCGATCACCGTGGTGCCGACTGGCACGCGCAGGATCAGGTCTTCGCCCTTCTTGCCGGTGCAGTCGGTGCTGCCGCCGTTGGAGCCACGCTCGGCATCGAAGTGCCGGGTGTAACGGTAGTCCACCAGGGTGTTGAGGTTTTCGTCGGCGAGCATGTAGATCGAGCCGCCGTCGCCCCCGTCACCGCCGTTCGGGCCACCGTTTTCAATGAATTTTTCCCGACGGAAACTCATGCAACCATTGCCGCCGTCGCCGGCCTTTACTCGAATCGATACTTCATCAACAAACTTCATGACACACGCCTCTCGCCATACGGACGAGCCAAAAAAACAAGACATAAGACTCTTGCAAAAATGAGCGCAGCGACCTGATGACACGCCCCAACCGCAGCGCCGACAGCCCATACAAACAGTTTTGCAAGAGACTCACCCCACAAACGAAAAAGCCCCGTCGCAAGACAGGGCTTTTCCAGCGATCTCGCAATTAAGCTGCGACAACGCTCACGTAACGGCGGTTGAACGCGCCCTTTACTTCAAACTTGATCACGCCTTCGATTTTCGCGAAGAGGGTGTGATCTTTACCCATGCCAACACCGTAACCGGCGTGGAATTGGGTGCCGCGCTGACGCACGATGATGTTGCCCGGAATGATTTTCTGGCCGCCATACATCTTCACGCCAAGGCGTTTGGCTTCTGAGTCGCGACCGTTACGGGTACTACCACCAGCTTTTTTGTGTGCCATGAGTTCAATTCTCCTAGTGAGGAATTAGGCTGAAATTAAGCCTGAATACCGGTGATTTTGATCTCGGTGTACCACTGGCGGTGGCCCATACGCTTCATGTGGTGCTTACGGCGACGGAACTTGATGATGCGGACTTTATCGTGACGACCTTGGGAGATCACTTCAGCCACAACGGTAGCGCCAGCAACGACTGGAGCGCCGATATTCACGTCGTCGCCATTGGCGACCAACAGAACGCGATCAAAAGTCACGGATTCGCCGGTAGCGATTTCCAGTTTTTCGATCTTCAGGTATTCACCTGGGGCGACCTTGTATTGCTTGCCACCAGTAACAATTACTGCGTACGACATGGTATTTCTCCGATAATCCTGCTCACCCAGCGCTTTATAAGAAGAGGTATTGGCTGGCATGGCTGCATGGGCTGGAAGGCCCTGATGCAATTGCGTAAGGCAGGTGCTGCCCAGGAAGTTCAGGGTGCGCGATTGTACGCAAGGCGCAACAGCCTTGCAAGTAGCCGTCCATCGCGCCTTGACAGGCCTGGGTGGGGGTCCTAGCATGCCGCGCAACCCTTCTGGAGCACCTGTCGCTGATGCAACCCCAAGCTTTCTACCGCACGGTGGCGGACGATTTTAGCGCCGTCGACGGCATCATCAAGAAGCAGCTGACTTCCCGAGTGCCGCTGGTATCGAAAATCGGCGACTACATCACATCGGCCGGCGGTAAACGCCTGCGGCCTTTATTGGTGCTGTTGTGCGGCAAGGCCCTGGGTCGCGAAGGCGACGACATGCGCCTGCTGGCCGCCACCATCGAATTCCTGCACACCGCGACCCTGCTGCACGACGACGTGGTCGACATGTCCGGCATGCGGCGTGGTCGTTCGACCGCCAACGCCATGTGGGGCAATGCCCCGAGCGTGCTGGTGGGCGACTTCCTGTATTCGCGCTCGTTCGAAATGATGGTCGAGCTGGGCTCGATGCCGGTGATGAAGATCCTGTCCCAGGCCACGCGCATCATCGCCGAAGGCGAAGTGCTGCAGTTGTCCAAGGTACGCGATGCCAGCACCACCGAAGAAACCTACATGGAAGTCATCCGCGGCAAGACCGCGATGCTCTTCGAAGCCTCGACCCACAGCGCTGCCGCCCTGGCCGGTGCCAGCGCCGAGCAGAGCGAAGCGCTGCGCACCTTCGGTGACCACCTGGGCGTGGCCTTCCAGTTGGTGGACGACCTGCTCGACTACAAGGGCGATGCCGAGACCCTGGGCAAGAACGTCGGTGACGACCTGGCCGAAGGCAAGCCGACCCTGCCGCTGATCTACACCATGCGCGAGGGCACGCCTGAACAGGCAGCACTGGTTCGCCAGGCGATCCAGAAAGGCGGGATCGAAGACCTGGAAAGCATCCGTGTCGCGGTCGAAGCGTCCGGCTCGCTGGACTACACCGCAAACCTGGCCCGGGACTACGTTGCCCGCGCGATCAAATGCCTCGACGCCCTGCCGGCCAGCGAATACCGCGATGCGCTGGTGGAACTGAGCGAGTTTGCGGTCGCCCGTACGCACTGACACACAGGGCTTTTTGTGGGAGCAAGGCTTGCCCGCGATACAGGCGACTCGGTTTCTGAAGGACCGCATCGCCCCCATCGCGGGCAAGCCTTGCTCCCACAAATTCTCCCTCGCCACAAAAGCCCCGCATCACCCCCCTCGCCACAAAACCCTATATAATGTGCGCCCTTTTGCCCTCCTGATACCCAAGGAACCTTAGTGAGCACGTTGCCTCCCTGCCCGAAATGCAATTCCGAATACACCTACGAAGACGGTACTCAACTGGTCTGCCCGGAGTGTGCCCACGAATGGTCCGCCAGCGGCGAAGCTGAAACAGTGTCCGACGATACCGTGAAGAAAGATTCGGTCGGCAACGTCCTGCAGGACGGCGATACCATCACCGTGATCAAGGACCTCAAGGTCAAGGGCACGTCGCTGGTGGTCAAGGTCGGCACCAAGGTCAAGAACATCCGCCTGTGCGATGGCGACCACGACATCGACTGCAAGATCGACGGCATCGGCCCGATGAAACTCAAATCCGAGTTCGTAAGAAAAGTCTGATACTGCGGCATTCCATCCCACGCCCCGCGTGTGGGATGGAGCTTCGCCCTCTGCGCTTCGCCCCCATTTCCTGGACATCAGCCAAGTGCCAGCCATCCTGAGCTGCCATAACCCATCGTCAGAAAAACAATCGCAACGCCAATAGAGACTTGCTATTTAGCGAATAAGAATTATTCTCATCGAACCCCATCAAGGAGATGAGAACCATGACTTATTTGATCGATGCCTGGCTGGACCGCCCACATCCCTACCTCAGGATCCTGCATCGGGAAACCGGGGAAGTCTGTGCGGTACTTGAAGAAGAAGCCCTGAACGAGCTGCAGGACCAGGGGGATCTGGACCTCAACAGCCTCAATTCCAGCGAGCCGTTGGTGCTCAAGGAGCTGGTGCGCAATCTGTTCCTGTTCTGCTACGCCCGGGCGTTGCGCCCGACGGGTGATTTCAGCGGCAGGTTCCACGGATGAGCGTAGAAATCATGTGGGAGCGAGCTTGCTCGCGATGGCGGTGTATCAGTCACGAAAGTGTCGACTGACAGTCCGCTTTCGCGAGCAAGCTCGCTCCCACAGTTTTTTGTCCGGCTGTAAAACCGGACAGGGTCTTACAGTACGTCCAACAACTCGACGTCAAACACCAGCACGCTGTGCGGTGGAATGCTGCCAACGCCTTGAGCGCCGTAAGCCAGTTCGCTCGGCACGTACAGGCGCCATTTGCTGCCGGCGTTCATCAGTTGCAGGGCTTCGGTCCAGCCTGGGATCACGCCGCCTACCGGGAATTCGGCTGGCTGGCCACGATCGTAGGAGCTGTCGAACACAGTGCCGTCGATCAGGGTGCCGTGGTAATGGGTACGCACCTGGTCTTCACGGGTCGGCTTGGCGCCTTCACCCTGGGTCAGCACTTCGAATTGCAGGCCGGAAGCCAGGGTGGTGATGCCTTCACGCTTGGCGTTTTCGGCCAGGAATGCACGGCCTTCGCCAGCGGCGGCTTCAGCCTTGGCAGCGGCTTCAGCTTGCATGATTTCACGGATGACCTTGAAGCTGGCGGACATTTCGTCCTGGCCCACGCGGCTTGGCTTGCCGGCGAACGCGTCGGTCAGGCCGGCCAGGATGGCGTCCAGGCTCACGCCCGGTGGCGGGTTGTCGCGCAGTTGGTCGCCCAACTGACGGCCAATGCCGTAGCTGACGCGGGTTTCGTCGGTGGACAGGTTAACTTCGGACATGATGCTGCTCCGCTGTGCGGACGGCTCGAGAATTGCCGTGTGTGCCACAGCGCCTCCCGGAGCGCCCGGAACCAAAAGGGCGAGCAGACTAGCACAGATGCCACCACGGGTGACGAGCCCCCTGCGCCAAAGCAAGCCGCCAGAAACGACAACGCCCGCCTGCAATTCTACAGGCGGGCGTTGCGCCAGGGCGGTGAACGGACCTCAGTGCTTGGTCAGTTTGTCCAGATAGCCCATGGCAAATGCCGAGACCACAAAAGTCATGTGGATGATCACGTACCACATCAGGTGCTCGGGATCGACGTTCTTGGCGTCCATGAAAATGCGCAGCAGGTGGATGGAGGAAATGGCCACGATCGAGGCAGCGACTTTCATCTTCAGCGACGAAGAGTCCATCGTGCCCAGCCAGTTGAGCTTTTCCTTGTCGTCGGCGATATCCAGTTGCGAGACGAAGTTCTCGTAGCCGGAAATCATCACCATCACCAGCAGGCCGCCCACCAGCGCCATGTCGATCAACGACAGCAGCACCAGGATCAGGTCGGACTCGGCCATGGAAAACACGTTGGGGATGACGTGAAAAACTTCCTGGAAGAACTTCAGCGCCAGGGCCAGCAAGCCCAGGGACAACCCGAAGTAGATCGGCGCCAGCAGCCAACGGGAGGCGTACATTGCGTTTTCGATAAAGCGTTCCATTGAATCTCATACCAGGGCTGAAAAATCGCGGCGAGTATATCAGCCACGACCGGCCCCACAAACGCCGGGCCCCTCCCTGGTCCCTGCCCTTGTGACAAAATTTTACTGCCGGTGCCCGTGCGGTGATGGCCTTCAATGCAGCGGACGAAACTCGAAGCCGCCGACGTTGCGACAACGGCCTCCATTGATCTCACGCAGTTGGGCTTGCATGTGCAGGGACCAGATCTGCGGGTCGTCGGCCAGCTCGTAGCCGTGCAGCGTCAGGCTTTGCACAATGGTATCGAGGATGGTTTCGGCGGCAGTCGGGCCGGGGAATGGCCCTTGGGCCTTGATGGCAGAAGGTTGTTCACCGGCCATTCCGGCGGCGAAGAGCAAGGTCCACATACCGGTATCTCCCGCCAGGGGGCGGATGGCGCATTCGATACGGGTGACAAGGCCCAGGCATTGACGAGTGAGGCAAAGGTTGCGCGACATGGCGGCGCCCCTCGGTAGATCCGGTATTCAGCCCCTGGAGGAGGCTGTTTCGATCCGATGATGACTCTCGTTATCCTTGAGCTGAGGATAGAAGAAAAGTTCCGGCCGCAAGGACTTTCGAGACCAGAATACGCCGAGCGGTCACAGTGTGAATATTGACGCCAAAGTGGTGGCGTTTTTTAGTGATAACCCACAAAACATTGATTGTGAGAGCAAGCCTGTGGGAGCAAAGCTTGCTCGCGATGGGGTTGTCACATGCAACACTTCTGTTGACTGGACAAACGCTATCGCGAGCAAGCTTTGCTCCCACAGGCTGTTCTCCCACAAGCTCGCTCCCACAGGGGGGCTTGCTGCGGTCAGGAAAACATCAAGCCGGCTTGGCCTCCGCCAATGCCTGCTGTGCCAGTTCCTTTTCCGCTTCCTTGATGTCGTCTTCGCTGATCATCTCCGCGATCACCCGCAGCCGCTCCACCACGCGGGCGTTGACGCTGCCCTCGGGGAACTCGCCGTTTTCGTCCGGCTCGCCAGCAGGCTCGCCCACCAACAGGCTCAGGGCTTCATCGGCCTGACGCACCGCATAGACATGGAACTGCCCGGCGCGCACGGCGGCCAGCACTTTCTCGTCGAGCATCAGGGTCGCGACGTTGGCCTGGGGAATGATCGCCCCTTGCTCACCGGTCAACCCGCGGGCTTCACAGAGGCGGAAGAAGCCTTCGATCTTCTCGTTGACCCCGCCCACCGCCTGCACTTCACCGAACTGGTTGATCGAGCCGGTAATGGCGAAGCACTGCTTGAGCGGCGTCTTCGACAGGGCCGAGATCAGCGTACACGCCTCGCCCAGAGACGCGCTGTCGCCGTCCACGTAACCGTAGGACTGCTCCAGCGCGATGCTGGCCGAGATCGCCAGCGGGAATTCCTGGGCATAACGACTGCCCAGGTAGCCGGTCAGAATCATCACGCCCTTGGAGTGGATCGGCTGGCCGAGGTTGACCTCCCGCTCGATGTCGACGATACCGCTGCCGCCCGGGTACACCGTGGCGGAAATCCGCGCGGGTACACCAAACGCCGAGTCGCCGACCTCAAGGACTGTCAGCCCGTTGCATTTGCCCACGGCCGCGCCGGCAGTGTCGATCAGGATGATCCCCGCCAACATGTCGTCGAGGATTCGCGCCGAGACACGCCCGGTGCGGGTGGCCTTGGCCTTGAGGGCGCGTTCGATGTGGCCGGCGTCGGTCATCTCGTCACCGGCCAATTGGCGAATGAAATCCGCCTCGCTGACCAGTTGGAACAGATCACCGATACGCGCCGACAAGCGCCCTTGGTGTTCGGCCAGACGCGCACTGTAGGTCGCCAGGCGCGCTACCGCGTCGGCGGTCAGCGGCGCCATGCCCTCTTCCGAAGTGCGGGTCTTGAGCAACTGGGCGAACTGCTCCAGGCTCTCGTCGCCCATCGGGATGTCTTCGTCGAAATCCACCAGCACGCGAAACATTTCCTGGAAGTCCGGATCCAGGTCCTGCAAGGCGTAGTAGAGCTGGCGGGCGCCGATGATCACGACCTTGACCTGCAGCGGAATGTGCTGCGGCGTCAGGGTCACCGTGGCCAGCCGGCCCAGCTCACCCAGCGGCGATTCCATTTTCAGCTTGCGCGATTGCAGGGCCCGCTTGAGCGCATCCCACACGAACGGCTCACCGAGCATTTTTTCCGCTTCCAGAATCAGGAAACCGCCGTTGGCCCGGTGCAAGGCGCCCGGACGCAACTGCCGGTACGTGGTGTAGAGCGCGCCCTGGTCGGTGCTGTATTCGATGCGACCAAACAGGTTGTCGTAGGTCGGGTGCGGCTCGAACACCACTGGCGCGCCGCCGCTGAACGGATGCCCGACCACCAGGCTCGGGGCGTACTGTTCCTCCAGCAGCTTGCGGGCGATGGCGTCGGTCTTGCTGTCGTCCACCAATTGCTCGACCACGGTCTTGAGCAGATAGACCTGCATGGCCTGCAGGTAGCCGCAGACCGCAGCGTTCTCTGCGTATTTCTCCGACAGTGGTGCCAGCAACGGTTGCAGGGCCAGGGTGATGGTTTCTTCATTGAGCTGGCGCAGCTGGTTGCTGGACTCGCGCTTCCATTGCGGCAGGCTGGCGAGCTCTTCGTTCAAGCGCTCTTCCAGGCCCGAGATGTCCTCATGGAAACGCTCGCGCTCGGCTTCCGGCAACTGGGCGAATTCCGCTTCATCCAGGGCCTTGCCTTCACTCATCGGCGTGAAGGCGATGTTGCTGCTGTCACGGTACAGCGCGACATCCTTCTCCAGCGCCAGGCGCTCGATCACGTCCAAGGCGCGGTCATAGCGCTGGTTGAAGGCGCGGTCGATGGCACTTTTCTTCTGCTGGTAGGACGGGTGTTCGAATACCGCCGGGAATGTCGCCAGCAAGTTGTCGATCAGGCCGTTGATGTCGGCGATGAAAGCACCGGCCGTGCCTGACGGCAGTTCCAGGGCACGGGGTTCGCGAGGCTCATCGAAGTTGTTGACGTAGACCCAGTCCGCCGGGGTCTGCAGGCGCTTGCCTTCGGCCTTGAGGTAGCGTTTGACGAACGAAAACCGGCCAGTGCCGGGCTCGCCCATGACGAATACGTTGTAACCGGGGCGCGGCATGGCCACGCCGAACTGCAAGGCTTCGACCGCACGTTCCTGGCCAAGCACACCGCGGAAGGGCTCCAGATCATTGGTGGTAGAGAAGCTGAACTGTTCAGCGGAAAACGGACGGGTCAGCGCTTCGGGCGCTAGACGCAAGCTGGCAGCAACAGGATCAGGCATCGGGCTTCCTTACATCAGGCGGGGCAGATAGCGGCATTCTGGCGCTGCCTGTACCTGACTGGCAAGGAGCGCCTCTGCCCAAAGCATAGTCAAAGGGGAAACCACGGGCGGGGCCCAGTAGACAGGCGATCTCCCAGTAATGTTTTTGCAAAATGTCACGGAACCCCTGGATCGTGCCTAAACTCCAAATTGCGCGGCTGGAACAATAACCGGCCCACTGGCTGCTATAGGGCCAGACCCTGTCCATCGGTATGCACATAAAGAGAACATAGCTATGAAACGGATTCTTCTCGGTACTCTCTTCACCGCTGTATCCATCAACGCCATGGCTCAGGCGCCGGGCGGCCCGGATTGCGGCTGGGGCAACATGCTGTTCGAAGGTCAGCGTGGCACTCCGGCACACTTCCTGGCATCCACTACCAACGGCACGTCCGGTAACGCTACCTTCGGCATGACATCCGGCACCAACGGTTGCTCGACCAACGCGGCACTGACCTACGGTGGCAAGTCCTGGCTGGCCATGAATGGCATGATGAACGAGCTGTCCGAAGACATGGCCAAGGGTCAGGGCGAAGCGCTGACCACCTATGCCGTGGTACTGGGCGTGGCGCCGGAAGACCGCGCACACTTCTCCGCTGTGACCCACGAGCACTTCCAGCAGATCTTCAGCAAGGCTGACGTGACCGCCGAAGACGTGCATACCAACACCCTGGCCGTGCTGAAAAGCGATCCTCGCCTGGCCAAGTACGCCACTCAAGCTTAAGCTCGACACCACTCGCTCCTCTCGGGGAGCGGGTTTTCTTTTTGGGGCCCCTTCGGTCTTTATTTTTCGCCTTTCCAAGTAGCCGACTATGCTCAAACGCCTTGCCTGGCTGGCGCTCTGTGTGTGCGCCCCGCTGTCCGCCGCGCCTCATGTCGACCCTCAACGTTTGCAGCAACTGGCCAATGACCGCTTCTGGATTTCCCTGGGCCACTACGAAACCGCCAAGCTTGGCGGTTGGCGCAGCTATATCAGCGACAAAAAATTCTTCCTCGCGCCCGATGGCAACGAACATCCCGAGCGTGAACTGAGCGCCACGCTAAAAGCCCTGTACGGCCCGGCCAGCGCCGGCCAGCAGCATGCCCAGTGCGTGTACCCGGCGCGAACGCGCTGGCTCAAGGCCCAGCTCAACCTGACGGATCTGCCGGCCGTTACCTGCAGCGACTTCAAGCAATGGTTCAAGGACGTCTCGCCCCACAGCGCGGTGATGATCTTCCCCGCTGCGTACCTGAACAGCCCGTCCTCGATGTTCGGCCACACCCTGCTGCGCATCGACCAGGCCGATGTGCAAAGCGACAAGACCGCCCTGCTCAGCTATGCGATCAATTTCGGCGCCTACATCGAAGGCTCGGACAACAGCATCCTCTATGCCTGGAAGGGCCTGATGGGCGGCTATCCCGGCCTGTTCGCCCTGGTGCCGTACCAGGAAAAACTCTCCGAGTACCGTAGCCTGGAGAACCGCGACCTGTGGGAATATCGCCTGAACCTGAGCCAGGCGGAAACCGAGCGCATGGTCGAGCACGTCTGGGAACTCAAGCAGATTCAGTTCGACTATTTTTTCTTCGACGAAAACTGCTCCTATCGCCTGCTCGAATTGCTGCAAGTGGCCCGTCCCAGCCTGCGCCTGACCGAACAATTCCCGCTGACCGCGATTCCCACCGACACCGTCAAGGCAGTGAAAGAAGCCGGCCTGGTGGAAAGCATCCAGTATCGACCGTCCCGTGAACGGGAACTGCTCAGCCGCGCCGAACCGCTCAGCGACGAAGAACAGCAATGGGTACTGAAAGTCAGCGCCGACCAGCAGCAACTGCAAGCCCCCGGCTTCAAGGCGCTGCCGCGCGAACGCCAGGCGCTGATCATCGATGCGGCCTATCGCCTGGAGCGCTATCGCGCCAACGGCCAGGAACGTGATCCGCAGCGCTCCCAGCGCAGTTTCGAACTGTTGCGGGCGATCAACCAGAACCCCGCGCCGGAACTCGATATCCCGCAACCGGGCCTGCCCGAGGACGGTCATCAATCGCGCACCTGGCAGGCTGGCCTCGGCACGCGAGGCGACCGGGCGTTCGGCGAGTATGGCTTGCGCATGGCCTATCACGATCTCAACGACAACGCCGAGAGCTTCCCCTTGGGCGCGCAGATCGAAATCCTGCAATTGAAACTGCGCCAGTACGAAGGCAATGACTGGCAGGTGCAACAACTGGACCTGGCGACCATTCGCTCCCTGACCCCACGCAACGAGCTACTGCAACCGCTGTCCTGGCAGGTCACCGGCGGCCTGGAGCGGGTGCCGGGCAAACACGACGACGAAACCCTGGTCAGCCACGTCAACGGTGGCGCGGGTGGCACCTGGGCGCTGGGCGAAGAGGTGCTGGGTTTTGCCCTGGGCACGGTGCGGGTCGAGCACAACAATGACTTCGCCCAATTCATCGCCCCGGCTGCCGGTTTCAACAGCGGGGTACTGTGGAAAAACCCGCTGGGCAACCTGAGCCTGGAAGCCAAGGGTGATTATTTCGTCAACGGCGAAGTGCGTCGCAGCCTGAGCTTGAATCAACAATGGGAATTGTCCCGCAACCTCGGCCTGCGCCTGAGTGCACAGCGGGAATTCAGCCAGTTGGCCTCGCCGGAAAACGAAGTGATGCTTGAGGTGAAGTGGTACCACTACTGACCATGGCCTGCGCAACGAACGGATTAATCACCACGCTTTCACGCCTTACTGACGAATCCACTTCTAGACTTATCGTATGAGCGGGATTCGGCAGGAAAGCAGAAATGAAGCGCACGGCAGTGGTCCTGGGTATGTTGATGTTGCTCGGTGGCTGTGAAACCACCCACGAAGACCTGATCGCCCGGGGTTATCCGCCAGCGTTCGCCGACGGCTACGACGACGGTTGCAGCAGTGGCCGGCAAGCCGCCGGGGTGATCACCGGCCAATTCAGGAAAGACGTGCCGCGTTACCTCAAGGATCCGCGTTATGCCGAGGGCTGGAGCGATGGCTTCCGCCAGTGCCAGGCCATGCGCGAGAGCGAAGAGCGTAATGCCTATCGCGAGCGCCATTGGGACGAGCGTGAACGGGCCTGGCAGCAACAGAAAGACCAGGACGCCGCCCGGGCTTATCGCTCGCCATAAGTCGCGTACAGACATCCGTCGAAACCAAAACCCTGTGACCATGGCCCAAACTCCAATGCAGAGGAGCAAATGTCATGAGCCGCGCCTTCGTCAACGAAGATAATGCCGCTGCCCAGGCCGACCAGCCGGTCGAACGCCAGGTCAGCGCGCAACCCAACTACGTCACGCCCACCGGACTTGCCCAGCTACAGGCCCGGGTCGCCGAGTTGCAGGCGCTGCACACCCAGCAGGCGAGCCGAGGGGAGCTGGCGGACAAGCAGCGGATCGCCGACCTTGAACGGGATCTGCGCTATTTCACGCAGCGCCTGCAAAGCGCCCAGGTCGTTGCGCCGACTTCATCCGATCAAGTGCGGATCGGACACTGGGTGACCTTTATCGATGAGCATGATCATGAGCAGCGGGTGCAATTGGTCGGGGAAGACCAGGCCGATGCGGCCAGTGGGCTGATCAACTGGGGCTCGCCGCTGGGACGGGCGCTACTGGGGGCGAAGGTTGGGGATGAGGTGACATGGGAGCGACCATTGGGAAATCTCGTTATCGAGGTCGTTGCGATAGATCTCCAGTGATACTACCGACCGGTTTAAACATGCCTGAAGCTTCTAACAAGGCCCGATATTACGCGGTGCTCGGGTCGCCCCCTCAATTAAGCCTTACACACTGTGGGAGCGAGCTTGCTCGCGATGAGGGAGTGCCAGTCAACATTTCCACTGACTGTCACACCACTATCGCGAGCAAGCTCGCTCCCACAATGGATTTACATGCATAAAAAAACGGAGCCTTCGAAGGCTCCGTTTTTCATGCAACCGACCGAATCAGGCCAATTTCTTGTGCCGTACGCGATGCGGCTGGGCAGCAGCCTCGCCGAGGCGTTTCTTGCGATCGGCTTCGTACTCGGTGTAGTTGCCTTCGAAGAACACCGCTTGCGAGTCGTCTTCGTATGCCAGGATGTGGGTCGCCACGCGGTCGAGGAACCACCGATCGTGGGAGATCACAATGGCGGCGCCCGGGAAGTCCAGCAAGGCTTCTTCCAGGGAACGCAGGGTTTCGACGTCGAGGTCGTTGGACGGTTCGTCGAGCAGCAGGACGTTGCCGCCCTCCTTCAAGGTCAACGCCAGGTGCAAGCGACCGCGCTCACCACCGGACAAGTCCTTGACGAACTTCTGCTGGTCGCCGCCCTTGAAGTTGAAGCGGCCCACATAAGTGCGCGACGGGATTTCATAGTTGCCGATGCGGATCTGGTCGGAACCGTCGGAGATCTGCTGGAACACGGTCTTGCTGCCGTCCAGGTCTTCGCGGCTCTGGTCGACGCAGGCCAGTTGCACGGTCTCACCGATTTCGATGCTGCCCGAATCCGGCGTTTCCTTGCCCATCAGCATGCGGAACAGCGTGGATTTACCCGCGCCGTTACCGCCGATCACACCGACGATGGCGCCTTTTGGCATGGAGAACGACAGGTTGTCGATCAGCACGCGGTCGCCATAACCCTTGGTGACGTTCTTGAACTCGATGACCTTGTCACCCAGGCGCGGACCGGCCGGGATGTAGATCTCGTTGGTTTCGCTGCGCTTCTGGAATTCCTGGGATTGCATTTCCTCGAAGCGTTGCAGACGGGCCTTGGATTTGGACTGGCGGGCCTTGGCGCCTTTGCGCACCCACTCCAGTTCTTCCTTCATGGCTTTTTCATGGGCCGACTGCTGCTTGGATTCCTGGGCCAGACGATCGGACTTGGCTTCCAGCCAGCCCGAATAGTTGCCCTCGTACGGAATGCCTGCGCCGCGGTCGAGTTCCAGGATCCAGCCGGCGACGTTGTCCAGGAAGTAACGGTCGTGCGTGATCGCAACCACGGTGCCTGGGAAGTCGTGCAGGAAGTGTTCGAGCCAGGCGACGGAATCGGCGTCCAGGTGGTTGGTCGGTTCGTCGAGCAGCAGCATGTCCGGGGCCGACAGCAGCAGGCGGCACAGGGCCACGCGGCGCTTTTCACCACCAGACAGGTGTTCGACCTTCGCGTCCCAGGCCGGCAGGCGCAGCGCATCGGCGGCGACTTCCAGCTGGCGATCCAGGTTGTGGCCGTCACTGGCCTGCAGGATCGCCTCGAGCTTGGCCTGTTCGGCGGCCAGCTTGTCGAAGTCGGCATCCGGATCGGCGTAGGCGGCATAGACCTCGTCGAGGCGCGCCTGGGCGTCCTTGATCACGCTGACCGCTTCCTCGACCACTTCACGGACGGTCTTGCTCGGGTCCAGCTGAGGTTCCTGGGGCAGGTAGCCGATGTTCAGGTCCGGCATCGGGCGGGCTTCGCCGTCGAATTCGTTATCGACGCCGGCCATGATTTTCAGCAGCGTGGATTTACCCGAACCGTTGAGGCCCAGTACGCCGATCTTGGCGCCGGGGAAGAAGGACAGTGAAATATTTTTCAGGATTTCCCGCTTCGGCGGAACAACTTTGCTCAGCCGATGCATGGTGAAGACGTATTGAGCCATGGTGAACCTAGCGTCAGTGACAGGTGAAAAGAACGAGCCAGGCCATGCGCGGCGCCGGCTCTTGACGGTCATCAATGCCTGCGCGCGGATAGAGCCTGGGAATCTGGAGCTGGAACGCTCTTGTTTGACCGGCAAAGCTACCTCAACCGTCGGTCAAGGTCCAGCCGCCAAGGGCTGGCACTTTGCCACAAGTCAAGGCATGCTAGCCGCCCTTCGGGCGTCCGGCTTATAGTGCACGTCGCGCCAGTCCAGCAAACTGCAGGATTACAGCTTGTCCAACGTCACTCCGCCCCTGTCCCCTCGCGCACCCGCTGTCGTGCCCGGCTCGCCCCTGCGCGGGACATTGAAGAGTGCGCTGGCCACACTGGTGTTGCTGTTGCTCGGCTTGCTGTTCTGGCAATTGCTCGACCAACTGCGCGAAACCCAACAGCAACAACGCCAATACACCATCGACTACACCGCCGATCTCGCCGCGCAGGTCAGCCTGAACATGGCCCTGAACGCGCAAATCGCCCTCAACCTGCTACCGATCGTCGAACAACCACAAACGACCGACGAACAGCAGGCACTGGTGCGCAAACTCCAGCAATCGCTGCCTGAACTGCGCAGCCTGGCCCTGCTGAGCCCCTCCGGCCGAGTACTCAGTGACAGCGACGCCGACAGCCCCGACGCCGATTACCTCGGCGAGCTGGTGCGGCGCAGCCGGGCCCAGGCCCATTATTTCAGCAATGCCGAAGACGGCTCCGTGGTGCATCTATTGTTGCACCAGGCCAGCGGCAGTAGCCGTGGCTACTGGGCCCTGCGCCTGAACCCGAATTTTTTCTCCACCCTGACCAAGCAGACCGATATGGGGCTGCGCCCGCTGTGGCTGGTGGAAAACCGTCTCAACCAGCAGATCATCAGCCGCGACGAAAACCTGCCCTCGAGCAGCCCTACCCATTTGTCCCCGGATGACCTGGAGAACACCGTACTGACCGTGCCCTTGAGCAGCAGCGACTGGCAACTGCGGGGGCTGTTCGACCGTCGCCAGGTGATCGAACAACTGCTGCCGGCCTTCATCGGCAAATGCCTGCTGGGCCTGGCGTTTTCGTTGTTGCCGGTGATTGCGCTCCTGAACATGCGCCGGCGTCAGCGGCAGTTGCATGAAGGTCGGCGGCGCTACCAGGATATTTTCGAAGGCACTGGCGTGGCCCTGTGCGTGCTTGACCTATCGGGGCTCAAGGCCTTTTTTGAGCGGGCCGGCCTGCACACGGGCGATCAATTGCGCGCCTGGACGAAAACCTCCCATCAACTTGAGCAATTGCGCCAGGAAGTCCACGTCACCGAAGTCAACCAGATGGCGTTGAAGCTGCTCAATGTCGATTCCTGCGACCAGGCCTGGCAACTGCTGGTCGGCAAAGGTGCGCAGGACAACAACCCCGTCGGCTCGAAGCTGCTCGAAGCGCTGCTCGATCAACACAAGCAACTGGAACTGGAAATCAAGCTCCAGGACGCCCATGGCCGCGACCAGTACCTGTGGCTGGTGCTGCGCCTGCCGGAAAAACAGCAAGACCATAACGCGGTCATCCTGAGCATCAGCGACATCACCAGCCGCAAGCTGATCGAGCTCTCGCTGCTCGAACGCGAGGGTTTCTGGTCCGACGTGGTGCGCACCGTGCCGGATCATCTCTATGTGCAGGACGTCATCAGCCAGCGGATGATCTTCAGCAACCACCACCTGGGCCAGACCCTGGGGTACGACCGCACCGAACTGCACCAGATGGGCGAGTACTTCTGGGAAATCCTGCTGCACAGCGACGATGCCGATCATTACCACAGCCTGCGCCAGGCACAACGGCGGGGCGGGTACACGCAATTGTTGCAATGCCAACTGCGCTTTCGCCATCGCAATGGCAAATGGCGCTGCTTCGACATCCGCGAACAGGCCCTGGCCCGGGACCGGGAAAACCAGGTGACACGAATCATCGGCGTAGCCAAGGACATCACCGAGCAGATCGAGGCCAGCGAATCGCTGCGTGACAGCGAGCAACGCTACCGGATGCTCGCCGAAAGCATCAGCGACGTGATTTTCTCCACCGACAACAAGCTTTCGCTCAACTACGTCAGCCCGTCGGTGCAAGCGGTGCTGGGCTACACCGCCGACTGGATCTTCCAGAACGGCTGGCAATCGATCATCGCCAACCCGCAACAACTGACCGGCATCTACAGCATGATGGACCGGGTCAGCAAAGCCCTCGACAAGCCCGACCAACTGGCCGAGCTGCGCAACCAGATGCAGACCCAGTTGTTCCTGTTCGACTGCCTGCGTGCCGACGGGCGCAAGATTCCCATCGAGCTGCGGCTGGTACTGGTGTGGGATGAACACGGCGCGTTCGAAGGCGTGCTCGGCGTCGGTCGCGACATCAGCCAGCAGCGTCGCGCCGAAAAAGACCTGCGCATGGCCGCTACGGTCTTCGAGCACTCGACCTCGGCGATCCTGATCACCGACCCGGCCGGCTACATTGTCCAGGCCAACGAAGCCTTCAGTCGCGTCAGCGGTTATGCCGTGTCGCAAGTGCTGGACCAGTTGCCCAACATGCTGACCGTGGACGAACAGCAGGAAGCCCACTTGCGCTACGTGCTCAAGCAGTTGCAACAGCACAGCACCTGGGAAGGCGAAGTCTGGCTCAAGCGCCGCAATGGCGAGCATTACCCGGCCTGGGTCGGCATTACGGCCGTGCTGGATGACGAAGGCGACCTGGCCAGCTATGTATGCTTCTTCAGCGACATCAGCGAGCGCAAGGCCAGCGAGCAGCGCATTCATCGCCTGGCCTATTACGATGCCCTGACTCACCTGCCCAACCGCACGCTGTTCCAGGATCGCCTGCACACCGCGCTGCAATCGGCCGAGCGGCAGAAGTCCTGGGTCGTGCTGATGTTCCTCGACCTGGACCGCTTCAAGCCGATCAACGACTCCCTCGGCCATGCCGCCGGCGACCGGATGCTCAAGGAAATGGCCACGCGCCTGCTCGGCTGCGTCGCCGACGACGACACCGTGGCACGCATGGGTGGCGATGAATTCACCCTGCTGCTGCAACCACGCGCCAGCCGCGAAATGGCGCTGAACCGGGCAATCAACGTAGCCGAGCAGATCCTCGCCAGCCTGGTCCGGCCATTCGTGCTCGAAGGCCGGGAGTTCTTCGTCACCGCCAGTATCGGTATCGCCCTGAGCCCCCAGGACGGCAACGAACTGAGCCAATTGATGAAGAACGCCGACACCGCCATGTATCACGCCAAGGAGCGTGGCAAGAACAACTTCCAGTTCTATCAGGCCGACATGAACGCCAGCGCCCTGGAGCGCCTGGAGCTGGAAAGCGACCTGCGCCACGCCCTGGAACAGAACGAGTTCGTGCTGTATTACCAGCCGCAGTTCAGCGGCGATGGCAAACGTTTGACTGGCGCCGAAGCCCTGCTGCGCTGGCGCCATCCGCGACGCGGGTTGGTGCCGCCGGGGGATTTCATCCCGGTACTCGAAGAACTCGGCTTGGTGGTGGACGTCGGCGACTGGGTCATCACCGAGGCCTGTCGGCAGCTCAGGACGTGGCACCAGGCCAAGGTCCGGGTGCCGAAGGTCTCGGTCAACATTTCGGCCCGGCAGTTCTCCGACGGCCAGTTGGGCACGCGCATCGCCAATATCCTGCGCAGCACCGGCCTGCCGCCAGCCTGCCTGGAGCTGGAACTGACGGAAAGTATCCTGATGCGCGAAGTCAGCGAGGCGATGCAGATCCTGGCCGGGCTTAAAAACCTGGGCCTGAGCATCGCCGTCGATGATTTCGGCACCGGTTATTCGTCGCTCAACTACCTCAAGCAATTCCCCATCGACGTGCTGAAGATCGACCGCACCTTCGTCGACGGCCTGCCGTCCGGCGAGCAGGATGCACAGATCGCCCGGGCGATCATCGCCATGGCTCACAGCCTCAACCTGGCGGTGATCGCCGAGGGTGTCGAGACCCACGAGCAACTGGACTTCTTGCGCGAACACGGTTGCGACGAAGTCCAGGGCTACCTGTTCGGCCGGCCGATGCCGGCCACCCGGTTTGAAGCGCAGTTCAGCAATGATGCGTTGTTCATGCTCGACTGAGGCCCTTCAGCGCCTGTAGCGGCCTCATCGCGAGCGAGCTCGCTCCCACAGGTTATGTGTACGCAGGTCCAATGTAGGAGCGAGCTTGCTCGCGATGAGGCCCGCCAGGGCAACGCAGAATGGCGCGTGAAACCCATTCGTCCGCGACATGACGCCCTTTCATATGCCTTCCAAAACCGGTTGAGGTAGAATGCCCCCCTTTTCTGCCCCCGATCCTTGAGGACCGCCATGTTCAGCCGTGATTTGACTATTGCCAAGTACGACGCCGATCTCTTTGCCGCCATGGAGCAAGAAGCTCAGCGCCAGGAAGAGCACATTGAGCTGATCGCTTCGGAAAACTACACCAGCCCCGCGGTGATGGAAGCTCAAGGCTCGGTACTGACCAACAAGTACGCCGAAGGCTACCCAGGCAAGCGTTACTACGGTGGTTGCGAGTACGTCGACGTGGTCGAGCAACTGGCCATCGACCGCGCCAAGCAACTGTTCGGTGCCGATTACGCCAACGTCCAGCCGCACGCAGGCTCCCAAGCCAACTCCGCCGTGTACCTGGCGCTGCTGTCGGCCGGTGACACCATCCTGGGCATGAGCCTGGCCCACGGCGGTCACCTGACCCACGGCGCCAGCGTTTCCTCCTCCGGCAAGCTGTACAACGCCGTCCAGTACGGCATCGACGGCAACGGCCTGATCGACTACGACGAAGTCGAGCGCCTGGCCCTCGAGCACAAGCCGAAAATGATCGTGGCCGGTTTCTCCGCCTACTCCCAGGTCCTCGACTTCCCGCGCTTTCGCGAGATCGCCGACAAGGTCGGTGCCTACCTGTTCGTCGACATGGCCCACGTTGCCGGCCTGGTCGCCGCTGGCGTCTACCCGAACCCGGTGCCATTCGCCGACGTGGTCACCACCACCACCCACAAGACCCTGCGCGGTCCACGTGGCGGCCTGATCCTGGCGCGCGCCAATGCCGACATCGAGAAGAAGCTGAACTCCGCCGTCTTCCCAGGCGCCCAGGGTGGCCCACTGGAGCACGTGATCGCAGCCAAGGCGATCTGCTTCAAGGAAGCGCTGCAACCTGAGTTCAAGGCTTACCAGCAACAAGTGGTGAAGAATGCCAAGGCCATGGCCGGCGTGTTCATCGAGCGCGGCTTCGACGTGGTGTCCGGCGGTACTGAAAACCACCTGTTCCTGCTCTCGCTGATCAAGCAAGAGATCTCCGGTAAAGACGCCGACGCGGCGCTGGGCAAGGCGTTCATCACCGTCAACAAGAACTCGGTGCCAAACGACCCACGCTCTCCGTTCGTCACCTCGGGCCTGCGTTTCGGCACCCCGGCCGTGACCACTCGTGGTTTCAAGGAAGCCGAGTGCAAGGAACTGGCTGGCTGGATCTGCGACATCCTGGCGGACCTGAACAACGAAGCGGTCATCGACGCCGTGCGTGAGAAGGTCAAGGCCATCTGCAAGAAGCTGCCGGTCTACGGCGCTTAATTAGCCCGCCAGAGCGCAGTTGAACAAGGCCCGCATCGAAAGATGCGGGCCTTTTTTATTGCCTGCTCGGATGCACGCCGAAGACCAGGGTGTGCATAGCTGTTATTTCCTTACTGACTCGCTCAGGCAGCTGGCGACTTTTTTTCCTGCCGAGAAAACGCTCAAGCACAGGGCTTTCACCCCAACTGGTAAGACCGGTAAAGCCAAATCATCACAATCGAGCTTGCATCCCCGCGAAAACAGCGCCTAGACTGCGCCTGCACTGGACAAACCGGTAAGACCACAATAATGAAGTCCCGACGCCAGCCCTCCCTGGCGAACAAGGACACCGAACCAGGAATCCCTCCCATGCTCAAATGGTGCTCGCGGTCGATCTTCCTTCAAGTTGTCCTCGGACTGGTGCTCGGCATCGTCTGCGGGCTTACCCTTCCCGAATATTCTGCACAGCTCAAACCCCTCGGCGACGGTTTTATCAAGCTGATCAAGATGCTCATCGGCCTGATCGTGTTCTGCGTGGTGGTCAGCGGCATCTCCGGCGCCGGCGATCTCAAGAAGGTCGGGCGCATCGGCCTCAAGTCGGTCATCTACTTCGAAATACTCACCTCCATTGCCCTGGTCATCGGCCTGGTCCTTGCTTTCAGCACAGGCATTGGCAGCGGCGCGAACATCCACCTGGAGCAGCTCTCCAGCGCTGATGTGAACGATATCGCCCAGCGCGGCCAGCACATGGTCACCACCACCCAGTTCCTGATGAACCTGATCCCGACCTCGGTAATCGGCGCGTTCGCGGAAAACAACATCCTGCAGGTGCTGCTGTTTGCCGTGCTGTTCGGCAGCGCGTTGAACCTTGTTGGTGACGCTGCTTCCGGCATTTCACGCCTGATCAACGAACTCAGCCACGTGATCTTCCGCATCATGGGCATGATCGTGCGCCTGGCCCCGATCGGCGTCTTCGGGGCCATTGCCTTCACCACCAGCAAATATGGCCTGGATTCGCTACAGCACCTGGGCAGCCTCGTCGGCCTGTTCTACCTGACCTGCAGCGCTTTTGTCGCGGTGATCCTGGGTGCGGTGATGCGCGTGTCGGGCCTGCCTATGCTGCCATTCCTCAAATACCTGCGCGAAGAGCTGCTGATCGTACTCGGCACCGCATCGTCCGATGCCGTGCTGCCACAGATCATGCGCAAGCTCGAACACCTGGGCATCGGCAGCTCTACCGTGGGCCTGGTCATTCCAACCGGCTACTCGTTCAACCTGGATGGTTTTTCGATCTACCTGACCCTGGCCATTGTCTTCATCGCCAACGCGACCGGCACGCCCCTGGCCATGAGCGATCTGTTGACCATCCTGCTGGTCTCGCTGATCACCTCCAAGGGTGCCCATGGGATTCCCGGCTCGGCGCTGGTGATCCTGGCAGCGACGCTGACGGCGATCCCGGCAATCCCGGTGGTCGGCCTGGTGCTGGTGTTGGCCGTGGACTGGTTCATGGGCATCGGTCGTGCCCTGACCAACCTGATTGGCAACTGCGTGGCCACCGTGGCGATTGCCCGCTGGGAAAAAGACATCGACATCCCTCGGGCGCGCAAGGTGCTGTCCGGCCAACAAGGCTATACCTTCCAACCCAGGAAACCGGTGGGCAGTGCCCATCACCAGCAATTCTGAAAGACGGCGATGCCGGCCCGCGAACCGGCATCGCCTGATCGATTTTCAAGGAGTCACATGTGATCAGTTCATCGACCGTCGTCAATTCCGTGGTGGAGAAACTCCGCGCCGCCCTCGCCCGGGGCCAGTGGCGCTCGGGCGACATGCTGCCCGGCCAGCGCGAGCTGGCCGAGCAACTGGGCATCAGCCGACCCAGCCTGCGTGAAGCGGTGATTGTGCTGGAGACCCTGGGCCTGGTGCGCTCGATGCCCGGCAAAGGCGTCGTGGTGCTGGAGGCCCATCTCAACGATGCTGCCGGTGAAGGCAGCGCCATGGCCGGCGCGAGCCTGGAAGACCTGCTGCAACTGCGCTACACCCTGGAACCGTTCATCGTCGGCCTGGTGGCCCAGTCCATCAGCAGCAAGGAGGTCGGCCAGTTGCGCCTGACCCTCATGGACATGCGCGAAGCCCTGGAAGCCAACGACAGCGATGCCTGCGCCAACGCCTACATCGCTTTCCATGAAGAATTGTTTGCCCTGACGTCCAACCCGATTTTCCAGAACGTGGTCCAGCAGACCAGTAACGCTCTCAAGCAGAGCGCCGATGTGTTGCGCAATTCGCCCGAGCACCTGGCCGAACGCCTGGAAGAAAACGAAGCCGTGGTCCGTGCCATCCGGGGCAAGAACAGCGCCCAGGCCAGCGCCGAAATGCGCCGGCATATTCTCCGGGAAGGCCAGCGCATGGGCATCGAATTGAACATTCCGGACGACAACCTCGGCACCTGAGCCATTGCCTGTGGAGACCGCCATGAACAACCTCATGCCCCATCAACCCCAGCACAACCACAACGTGCTGGCCACCCTGCCCCTGCCCGGCCGGATCGGCAAACCGTCGGTGGACGATATCTATCCGCAGATCTTCGACGCCATCCTCGAACAACGCATTGCCCCGGCCAGCCGCTTCACCGAGGAAAGCCTGGGGGATGTGTTCGGCGTCAGCCGCAGCGTCATTCGCCGCGTTCTGGCACGCCTGTCCCATCAGCAAGTGGTGATCCTGCGGCCCAACCACCGGCCACAGGTTGCCGCGCCAGACCTGGAGCAGACCCGGCAGATCCTCCACGCTCGCCGCCTGGCAGAGCAGACCCTGGTGCGCCTGGCCTGCAAGGCGCCGCAGCCCAAGGACCTGCAACAGCTGCGCGATCTGGTGGAGCGCGAGCGCCAATGCCTGGCTCGTGGCGAGCGTGGCCCGGCGATCCGCCTGTCCGGCGAGTTTCACCTGCAACTGGCCGCCATGGCTGGCAACGCGCCGTTAATGCAATTTCTCGGCAGCCTGGTGCCGTTGACCTCGTTGGCCCTGGCCCGACACGAGATCAAGTCTCGCAGGCACTGTGCCTGGCAGGAACACCTGGCAATCGTCGACGCCGTGGAAGGCCGCAACGTCAACGAAGCGGTGCGGCTGATGGACGAGCACCTGGACCATCTGGAGCAAAAACTGCTGGTCGCATAGCGGTTGTGGCGAGGGAGCTTGCTCCCGCTCGGTCGCGCAGCAACCGGCAAAAAAAGCGAGGGCGGCTACGCCCCCCAGCGGGAGCAAGCTCCCTCGCCACGAGAAGCTCTTTGGTCGCACATTGTTGATAGTCGCAGGCAAAGCGTCGTCAAAGTAGCGCGGCTTCGAAGCCGGCGCGGATCTTCTCTTCCGGCAGTTCGTCGGCGATGAATACGATCACGCTTTCCCGGGCCTCGCCGGGGGCCCATTCGGTGTCCCAATCGAAACCGTACAACTTGAGCACGCCCTGGAATACCAACCGACGGGGTTCGCCGGCGATGTTCAGCACGCCCTTGTAGCGCAGCAATTGCTTGCCGTGTTCTTCCAGCAACTGATTCATGAACTCGCTGAGCTTGTCGATATCCAGCGCCTTGTCGGTACGCAGCACCAGGCTGCTGATGCGATCGCCCGGGGTGGCCTTGCCGACCGGTCGCAGGCTGAACCCTGCGCCCAGGTCCGCATTGAGATTGAAGCCACGAATATCGAGCAGTTCGGCCAGGTCGATCTTGCCGTGTTCCACCACCCTGATGGGTGCCCGCCGGTTGATGCGCGTCAGGCGCTCGCCAAGGGCCTGGACCTGGGCCGTGTCCACCAGGTCGGTCTTGCTCAGGAGCAGGCGATCGGCAAACCCGACCTGGGCCTGGGCGATGGCCTGGGTCAGGTGGATCTCGGCATGAGCTGCGTCCACCAGCGTAAGAATGCCGTCGAGGATATAGCGCTCGCGCAGGTCCTCGTCGATGAAAAAAGTCTGCGCCACCGGGGCCGGGTCGGCCAGGCCGGTGCATTCGATCACCAGGCGATCGAAGGCAATCTCGCCGCTGTCCAGCCGCTCAAGCAACAGGTACAGGGCCTTGGTCAGGTCGGTGTGGATGGTGCAGCACACGCAACCGTTGGCCAGGGTCATGACCTGCACCGGCTCGTCGCCCAGCAGTTGGGTGTCGATGCCGGCATCGCTGAATTCGTTCTCGATCACGGCGATTTTAAGGCCGTGCTCGGCCTTGAGTAGATGGCGCAACAGCGTGGTCTTGCCGGCGCCGAGGAAGCCGCTGAGGATGGTGACCGGGATGGGAGAGGACAACATGATTCTCCTGTTTCGAAATTAAAGAAAAGCACAAACCAATGTGGGAGCGAGCCTGCTCGCGATAGCGGTAAGTCAGTCAACACCAATACTGCTGACCCGACGCTATCGCGAGCAAGCTCGCTCCCACAAGGGGTCTGAGGCGCGTATACAAATTCTGAGACACCAAAAGCAACTGTGGGAGCGAGCTTGCTCGCGATGGCGGAGTGTCAGACCCACCGCCATCGCGAGCAGGCTCGCTCCCACAAGGGTTGCTCATCCACTGGCAATCAGCGGATCAACAGCACTTGGGCCCACCCTTGCCGCCGTAACGGGCCTCCTGGCGTTCGCGAAAGAACGCCTCGTAGTCCATCAACGGTTTGTCCGGGTGCTTGGTTTGCATGTGCTCGACGTAGTTGTCGTAGTCGGGCATGCCAACCATCAGGCGGGCGGCCTGACCGAGGTATTTACCGAGGCGACTCAAGTCATTGAACATCGTTGCAATCCTCTATCAAGCGTCCGGCAGGGCCTGGAATGGCGCTTCCTTGTCCGTGCGTTCCTTGGTGCCCCAGGCGGCGATGCCGACCTTGAGCGCGTAGAACAAAATGCTGAAGACCACGAACAGGAACAATGCCGTCAGCGTCGCGTTGGTGTAGGCGTTGAACACCACGTGCT
>NZ_JBFREY010000040.1:0-44911 GCF_052114545.1 Pseudomonas sp. KB_12
GCCCTGCCCTCACTCCGGCATTGCTCCGTGGGCCCGCCGCGAAGGGCCATCCATGGCCCAGCGCGGCTATCCCGGCATCCATGCCGGGATGCCCACTCCACAATGCCTGCGTTCGGCCAGCGTGGTTAACGGGGCGCCCGAGATCAACGTCCACGCCGAGGCGGCCTAACAGCCGACCTGTCTCTCCCGGTCGTACACCCGTTAGATCTGTGGGAGCAAAGCTTGCTCGCGAAAGCGCTGGGTCAGTTTGCGGTGATGTTGGATATGCCGGCCTCTTCGCGAGCAAGCCCGCTCCCACAGGGGATCTTGGATGTTCATGAGTTATGTGTTCACTGCAGCCCATTGTGGGAGCGAGCCTGCTCGCGAAGGCGATGTCACAGTCGATGAAGATGTTGGATGTGCCGGCCTCATCGCGAGCAAGCTCGCTCCCACAGGGGATCTTGGATGTTCATGAGTTATGTGTTCACTGCAGCCCATTGTGGGAGCGAGCCTGCTCGCGAAGGCGATGTCACAGTCGATGAAGATGTTGGATGTGCCGGCCTCATCGCGAGCAAGCTCGCTCCCACAGGTTTTGCGGTGCACATGGATTTTGTATCTGATGAAGATCCAATGTGGGAGCGAGCTTGCTCGCGATAGCAGTAGCTCAGCCACATAAAAATGCCGGACATGCCCCGCTCTTGCTTTGCTTTGGATCTTGATCTTGATCTTGATCTGGGCGCCCCGTTAAACCACGCTGGCCGAACGCAGGCATTGCGCAGTGGGCACCTCGGCATGGATGCCGAGGTAGCCGCGCTGGGCCATGGATGGCCCTTCGCGGCGGCCCACGGAGCAATGCCGAAGTGAGGGCATGCCGAGCCTAGGCGAGGCACCGAGTGGTGGGGCAAAGCGTTTTTGCTTACTTTTGGCGCTCTTCCAAAAGTGAGCCGCCGTAAGGGCGGAACCATAAGCCGCCGTTACCGAAATAACGGATATACACACCCCCTAAGAACGCAGGTCAATCCTCCAAACGAGGAAACCGCCGAGCAATATCATCCCCCGTAACCTCAGCAACCAACCCCTGCAAATCACCAGACAAACGAATCGTAACGAAATGCGGCCGCTCCCCCATGTCAAACCAATGCGGCATACCAGCTGGCACCGTTATCAAGTCGCTCCTTTCACACAGCACCGCATAGACATAATCCCCAACGTGCAGGTTAAACAAGCCACGACCAGCAACGAAAAATCGCACTTCATCCTGGCTATGGCGATACTCATGGAGCTCCCCAGCCTGCTCCGGCTGATCACTGCTGACACTGACGACATCGACTGCCACATAACCCCGCTCAGTCATCAACCCATCGATCCGAGCCTGGTAAGCCGCAATGATGCCCTCCTCACTGGCACCCGGCTGGATTTTCACCGCCGCTTCCCAACGGGCAAAGTGAATACCTTGTTCAGCCAGGGTCGCGGCAATGTCCTCGACGTGGGTCAACACCTTGTTCGGGATGTCAGGGCTCGAAACGTGATAGACGGACAGGCTGCTCATGACAAAGGCTCCAGCAAATTAACGGTTCGAAGGCTCATGGCCGGTCCTCTTGCATACGTGTGGCAATGATAACGGCTGCCGCGAAAGCCGCGAGGCTGGCGAGACTGAACGTCCAACTGGCACCCAAGGTGTTCCAGCTATAGCCGGAATACAACGCGCCCAAGGCCCCGCCCGTGCCGGCCAGCGCCGCATATAGCGCCTGCCCCTGGCCTTGCTGGCGAGGCCCGAAGCTGCGTTGCACAAAATGGATGGCCGCGGCGTGAAAGCTGCCGAAGGTCGCCGCATGCAGCACCTGGGCGAACAACAATACCCAGAGAAACTCGGCCAGCGAGCCCAACAACAACCAACGCAACGCCGCCAGCAGGAAGCTCGCCAGCAGCACCCGGCGCACGGAAAACCGCGTCAGGATCCGGCTCATCAGCAGGAAGACCAAAACTTCCGCCACCACGCCAAGGGCCCAGAGCAGGCCGATCAACCCGCGACTGTAGCCCAGGTGTTCGAGGTGCAAGGTCAGGAAGGTGTAATACGGCCCGTGGCTCACCTGCATCAGGCCCACACAGGTATAGAACGCCAGCACGCCAGGGTTGCGCAGTTGCCGCAGGAAGCCCTCCCCCGCGATGCGCGGCCCCTGCAGTGGCTGGGCGTTGGGCACCCAGAAGCTGGCGAGCACGATGCCGGCCATGATCAACACCAGCGCCACCGGGTAGATATCCAGGCTCAGCCATTCGAACAAGCGGCCGAGCACGACCACGGTGATGATGAAACCGATGGAACCCCACAGGCGGATCTGGCTGTAGCGCGAGGCCTGCCCGCCCAGATGGGCCAGGGTAATGACTTCGAACTGCGGCAACACCGCGTGCCAGAAGAACGCATGCAGCGCCATGACCATCGCCAGCCAGGCGTAGCTTTTATCGATGAAGATCAGCGAGAAGGCCAGCAGCGTGCAGATCGCGCCAAAACGCACGATCGCCAGGCGCCGGCCGGTGTAGTCCCCCAGCCAGCCCCAGATGTTCGGCGCCACGCAGCGCATCAGCATGGGAATCGCCACCAACTCGCCGATGCGCGCCGCATTGAACCCCAGGTGATCGAAATACAGCGCCAGGAACGGCGCCGTCGAACCGAGCAGCGCGAAATAGAACAGATAGAAACTGGAGAGCCGCCAGTACGGCAGTGCCGCCACGGTCGTCAGGCCACGGCGGTCGGCAGGCCAACCATCAAAGCTGCCCCAGCACCGGAGTGCTGACGCGAACGTCGGCGTTCTGGCCGCGATGACGCAGCAGGTGATCCATCAGCACGATCGCCATCATCGCCTCGGCGATGGGCGTGGCACGGATGCCGACGCACGGGTCATGACGGCCCTTGGTGATAACGTCCACCGGGTTGCCATGGATGTCGATGGAGCGGCCCGGCGTGGTGATGCTGGACGTTGGCTTCAAGGCCAGGTGCGCCACGATCGGCTGGCCCGAGGAAATGCCGCCAAGGATGCCGCCGGCATTGTTGCTCAGGAAACCTTGCGGAGTCAGTTCGTCACGGTGCTCGGTGCCGCGCTGGGCGACACAGGCGAAACCGGCGCCGATCTCCACGCCTTTCACCGCGTTGATGCTCATCAGCGCGTGGGCCAGCTCGGCGTCGAGGCGGTCGAAGATCGGCTCGCCAAGGCCCGGCATCACCCCTTCGGCGACCACGGTGATCTTCGCACCGACCGAATCCTGGTCCCGGCGCAGTTGATCCATGTAGGCCTCGAGTTCCGGCACCTTGTCCGGGTCGGGGCAGAAAAAGGCGTTCTGCTCCACCGAGTCCCAGGTCTTGAACGGGATTTCGATGGGGCCCAACTGGCTCATGTAGCCACGGATGACGATGCCCTGGCTGGCCAGGTATTTCTTGGCGATCGCCCCGGCCGCCACGCGCATGGCGGTTTCCCGCGCCGAGCTGCGACCGCCGCCACGGTAGTCGCGCTCACCGTATTTGTGGTGGTAGGTGTAGTCGGCGTGGGCCGGGCGGAACAGGTCCTTGATGGCCGAATAGTCCTTGGACTTCTGGTCGGTGTTGCGAATCAACAGGCCGATGGCGCAGCCGGTGGTGCGCCCTTCGAACACGCCGGAGAGGATTTCGACTTCATCGGCTTCCTGGCGCTGGGTGGTGTGGCGGCTGGTGCCGGGCTTGCGGCGGTCCAGGTCACGTTGCAGGTCGTCCAGGGAAATCTCCAGGCCCGGCGGGCAGCCGTCGACAATGGCGACCAACGCCGGGCCATGGCTTTCGCCCGCGGTGGTGACAGTGAACAGCTTGCCGTAGGTATTGCCGGACATGCAGGGTGCTCCGTGAAATCGCTGAGAGACTCAACCTTGGATTCGTAATGCGCGCCAGTATACGCAGGCTCCCCGCGTAGTTCATCCTCGAACCTTATCGGCGACCACCAGTCCAACCGGCACCTTCGCAACTAATGGCGTGATGATGTTAAAGCTGCTTGCCTTAAGCCTTACTTTGTTCACCGGCCTGTTTTGCGGCCTGGCCCAGGCCACGGTGCTGCAACGCCCGATCAGCCTCGACACGGGCAATGGTGAGCTTTTCGGCTCGTTGTTGCTGCCCAAGTCCGACACGCCGGTGCCGGTTGTCCTGATCATTTCCGGGTCAGGTCCTACGGATCGCGACGGCAACAACCCCGAGGGCGGGCGCAACGACAGCCTCAAGCGCCTGGCCTGGGTCCTGGCCAGGCACAACATTGCCAGCGTGCGTTATGACAAGCGCGGCGTAGCGGCCAGCCTCGCGGCGACACCGGACGAACGCAACCTGAGCGTCGAGGCCTATGTGGCCGATGCCGTGGCCTGGAGCCACAAGCTCGCCGCCGATTCGCGACTGGGCCCGTTGATCCTGCTGGGTCACAGTGAAGGCGCGTTGATCGCCAGCCTCGCCGCGCCCCAGGCCAACGCGGCGGCGGTGATTTCGTTGTCTGGCAGTGCCCGGCCGATCGACCAGGTGCTGCGTCAACAACTGAGCAACCGCCTGCCACCGCCGCTGATGTTGCGCAGCAACGAGTTGCTCGACAGTCTCAAGGCCGGTCGGCTCGACGATAACGTGCCGGCGCAACTGCAGGTCATTTTCCGCCCCAGCGTACAGCCCTACCTGATCTCGTTGTTCCGCCAGGACCCGGCCCGGGCCTTCGCAGCATTGAAAGTGCCAGCCTTGATCATCCAGGGCAGCAACGATATCCAGGTCAGCGTCGATGACGCCAGGCAGTTGAAAGCCGCCAAGCCCGACGCTGAATTGGCGCTGATCGAGGGCATGAACCACGTGATGCGTATCGTGCCCAACGACGTGAAACGGCAACTGGCGTCCTACAAGGATCCCAATCTGCCCCTGGCGGCCGAGCTCGGTGCGCGAGTTCTGCGTTTTATTGACTCGTTAGCCGCGCGTTAGGCGGTTTTAGTCGATTTAGCTTCAGGACTGGCAAAAACGGCCGATAGCCCGGTGTCGGGCAGCGCTATGGCTGCCGACCAGCCGGCCTGGACAGGATTTTGCCGTTATGACTGAAACTCAAGCTTCCCCCGACACCGCCGCCGAAGCCCCCGCCTCGCCTGCGGTAGAGCTGCCGTGGGCCGACGTGCATACCGAGCATCACAAAATGCTCCGGCTGGCGCCGCTCAAGACCGACCGCGCCACCGGTGCGCGGCCATTGCGGTTTGTCGAGTTCAGCTATGCCGAGCGCCACAGCAAGGAACGCAGCCTGCTGCGCATGAGCATCCTGTTGCCGAACCAGCGCGTGCGCAAGGAACAGAATCACTTGGACGTCTGGGCCGACCACGTCGAGAAACGCTTGTTTTTTTCCCCGGACAACCTGCAAGTCGAGCCGTCCAACCGAGGCATCGGCCGTTTCCTGGCGGCCCAGGGTATTACCTGGGCCAAGAAACGCTGGTCGGCCTACCAGGTGCACGGCACCGACCTGGATAACAAGGACGCCCTGAACGAAGACACTCGCCTGCGCCGCGACCGCTTTCTCAAGGCCCAGGGTTTCGAGGTGGTCTACGCCGACGCCCAGCACCTCAAGGGCAGCGTCAAGCCAACCCACGTTGGCGACCTGCTCGGGGACTGGAACACCGAGAAGCTGCAGTTCGTGGAAATCCTTGAAGCGGCGCAGATGCTGCAACAGGCCGAGCAGAACCTGGCGGAACAGGAAGTCAAACTCAAGCAGCAGGACGAAAAGGTCACCAAGTTCAAGCGCGAAGACGCCGGCCTGCGCTTCACCATCACCTGCCTGGTGGCCTTCGCCATGTTCCAGGCGGGATTGCTGATCTGGATTGCGACACGGCACTAAGCCCGACAGCGCCTGAATAACCCTGTGGGAGCGAGCTTGCTCGCGATAGCGCTGTAGGAGCTGGCGAAGCCTGCGATCTTTTGACCTTGATTTTGATCTTGATCTTTCACTTGAGACTCAAGTGTTAAGGGAAAGATCGCAGCCTCGTTTCACTCGACAGCTCCTACATAGCTCCTACATAGCTCCTACAGGCCCAGCGGGAGCAAGCTCCCTAGCCACAGATCAAACCCGCGAAGCAAACAATCCCTGGTGCTCGCGGCACTGTTCGGCGCTGAGCATGAACACTCCATGGCCACCGCGTTCGAAGTCGAGCCAGGCGAAATCGACTTCCGGGTACAACGCCTCGACGTGCACCTGGCTGTTGCCCACCTCGACAATCAACAATCCCTTCTCGGTCAGATGATCGGCCGCCTCGGCCAGCATTCGGCGCACCAGGTTCAAGCCGTCATCGCCACAGGCCAGGCCCAGCTCCGGCTCATGCTGGTATTCCTGCGGCATGTCGGCGAAATCTTCCGCATCGACGTAGGGCGGGTTCGACACGATCAAGTCGAAACGTTGCCCCGGCAGACCGTCGAAGCCATCGCCCTGGACCGTGAACACGCGCTCGTCGACGCCATGGCGCTCGATGTTCTGGTTGGCTACTTCCAGCGCTTCGAACGACAGGTCGGCCAGCACCACCTCGGCCTCCGGGAACTCATAGGCGCAGGCAATGCCAATGCAGCCGGAACCGGTGCACAGATCAAGAATTCGTGCCGGTTCCTGGCCCAGCCACGGCTCGAAATGCTTTTCGATCAACTCGCCGATGGGTGAGCGCGGAATGAGCACGCGCTCGTCGACGATGAAAGACATCCCGCAGAACCAGGCCTCACCTAACAGGTAGGCTGTCGGGATGCGCTCGGCAATACGCCGACGCAGCAGACGCTGCACATGGACCAACTCTTCGTCTTCAAGACGGCAGTCCAGGTAGCTGTCGGCAATTTCCCATGGCAGGTGCAAAGCGCCCAACACCAGTTGCCGGGCTTCGTCCCACGCATTGTCGGTGCCATGACCGAAAAACAGATCCTCCCCATGGAAACGGCTGACGGCCCAACGGATATGGTCGCGCAGGGTACGGAGACGGGAAGTGATCACGGCGGCAAACTCCAGAAAAATCGACGGGCGAGTCTACCAGCCAAACGCGGCCCCACCCAAACACGCCCCGATGACGAACGAAAAACCCCGGACCAATCGTAGGAATTATCCGTTTTTTGATCCGCCTATTGAACAAGACGAGCATCTTGACAAGGCTGTAGGCCAGCAACGGCGGCCCTTGCGATGGAAGCGATTCACAGAACCGCTCAGCCAGAGGAGAATGTCGCAAAAGCCCCACTCGAAGGAGCCCCAGAATGTCCGTTCCAAAAACGATGTTTCAACTCAGCGGCCGTGGTTATGCAGCGGCCAACCTGAGTCAAGCGACCCTGATCATCATCGATGCCCAGAAAGAATACCTCGCCGGCCCCCTGGCCCTGAGCGGCATGGATGCAGCCGTCGCGAACATCAAGCAATTGCTCGGTGCGGCCCGTGCAGCCGGTCGGCCGATCGTGCATGTGCGCCACCTGGGCACCCATGGCGGGCTGTTCGATCCACAAGGCGAGCGCGGGGAGTTCATTCCCGGCCTCGAACCCCAGGCCGACGAAACCGTGATCGAAAAGCTGCTGCCCAGCGCGTTCCACGGCACCGAGTTGAAAAAGCGCCTGGAAGACTTCGGCCCCCTGGACCTGATCGTGTGCGGGTTCATGAGCCACTCCAGCGTCAGCACCACCGTGCGTGCCGCCAAGAACCTGGGCTTTCGCTGTACCCTGGTGGAAGATGCCTGTGCCACGCGCGACCTGCCGTACAAGGGCGGCGTCCTCAGTGCCGAACACGTTCAGCAGACCGAAATGGCGATCATGGCGGACAACTTCGCCACCCTGGCGTTGACCCGCGACTTCACCTGATGTCCTTCGATGAGCGGCCCACTGCGCCGCTCATCCGCAAAAGCCTCTCATTTGCCGCAATTACCGGAGTATCAGGAACAACCCGAACATCTTCCGGTCGAAGGGCCGATACCCATTGAGGAAGGTCGGAATGAAGTTATCCGATGGTTTTGACGCACGTCGCTTGCGGCCCAAGGGCCCGAGCAACTGGCGGTTTCGTTTTGGCGCGGCGATCGCCGCGCTATTGGCAACACTCGGGGTACTGCTGGCCATGGCCGGTGCCGCCAGCCTGCTGGGCCGCCCGCCCGCACTGGGCGAGTTGAATGCCACCCCAATGGGTTCGGCGATCATCCTGGCAGTCGGTCTTTTCGTGTTGTTGCTGGGCGTCTGGCTCTGGCGCCGCTGCCGCCGTCGCGCCCGCCAATCCCTGGAGCTGGCCATGGCTCCGCACCTGATGAGAAAGCACGACTGACCCGCCATCCGACGTTTTGTCGCGCCTGATCCCGCCAGAGTTGGGTAAACTGGCCGGCTTCGCGGAGGCTGACATGCAAGACGATGACTTTTCCCTGTTCAAAAGTGCGATTCAGGGCGTAAAACCGATCAAGCACGACCGTGCCGAGACCGGCAAGCCCAAGGCCGATCGCGCGCAAATCGCCAAGCTGCGCCAGGCCGCCACCGTGCGTACCGACGCCACGACCGTGGATGGCTTGTCCGATCAGTTCGTGATCGACGTCGGGCCGGAAGACGAGTTGATGTGGGCACGCGACGGTGTCCAGGAAAGCCAGATGCGCAAGCTGAAGGTCGGCCAGATCCCCTTCGAGGGCAGCCTCGACCTGCACGGCATGAGCGTTGAAAAAGCCCGGGAAACCCTTTGGGCATTCCTGGCCGAAGCCACCAAGTTCGAAATCCGCTGCGTGCGCGTCACCCATGGCAAAGCCGTGCGCCTGGACGGCAAGCGGCCGATGATCAAGAGCCACGTCAACACCTGGCTGCGCCAGCACCCGCAAGTGCTGGGCTTCACCTCCTGCCAGGCAAAACACGGCGGCGCCGGGGCGGTCTACGTGATGCTCAAGCGCACCATGATGGAAGGTCGCGACGAATAGCCCTCGATTGCCGAGCTTGCAGCGCCGTGTCCGCCACCGTACCCTTGCCCTTTGCGTAAAATCCCACAGGTAGTTTCATGTCTCTGGAACAGAATTACACCGCGATTCTCGGCCAACTGGGCGAGGACGTTTCCCGCGAGGGCCTGCTCGACACGCCCAAGCGTGCTGCCAAGGCCATGCAGTACCTCTGCCGCGGTTATGAACAGACCCTGGAAGAAGTCACCAACGGTGCCTTGTTCAGCTCCGACAACAGCGAGATGGTGCTGGTCAAGGACATCGAGTTGTACTCGTTGTGCGAACATCACCTGCTGCCTTTCATCGGCAAGGCTCACGTGGCCTACATCCCGAGCGGCAAGGTGCTGGGGCTGTCGAAAGTCGCGCGCATCGTCGACATGTACGCGCGTCGCCTGCAGATCCAGGAAAACCTCAGCCGCCAGATCGCCGATGCGGTCCAGCAAGTGACTGGCGCCCTGGGCGTGGCGGTGGTGATCGAGGCCAAGCACATGTGCATGATGATGCGTGGCGTGGAAAAGCAGAATTCCTCGATGATCACCTCGGTGATGCTCGGTGAGTTCCGGGAAAACGCCGCCACTCGCAGCGAATTCCTCAGCCTCATCAAGTAATCCGCCGCATGAAGAAAACCGGCATTGATCGCCGGTTTTTTTTCGCCTGTGAAAAATCAGGTAAGCTGCGCGCCCTCTTCTTCCCTGCCGCGAGGCTTAATACCGTGATCGTCAAAGCGCTTCGGGTTGGCTTGGGCCAGCTCATCATCTTCATCGACTTCATCACCCGCCCGGGCAAGCAAAAGCGCCCGGCCGAGGCCCAGGCGCAGGTCGAGCAGGCCGCTCGCAGCCTGACGCTGTATCAGTTCCACGCCTGCCCGTTCTGCGTGAAGACCCGCCGCACCCTGCGCCGCCTCAATGTGCCGGTGGCCCTGCGCGATGCGAAAAACAACGAACAGGATCGCCAGGCACTGTTGGAGCAAGGTGGCCGGATCAAAGTGCCGTGCCTGCGGATTGAAGAAAATGGCGAGACCACCTGGATGTATGAGTCCAAGGTGATCATTGATTATCTGGATAAGCGGTTCTCTGCAGCCTGATAGTTTTCTGGTGTGGCGACTGGCCTCATCGCGAGCAAGCTTTGCTCCCACAGGGGGCCTTGGTGAACACTGGATTTGTATTCACCACTGTCCCTGTGGGAGCGAGCCTGCTCGCGATGGCGCCAGCCCAGTCACCGCATAAGTCAGGCTGCTTTTGCAGCCAACGCCTCCCGCACCACCCCCGCCAACCGCTTGAGCCCTTCATCCAACCGCGCCGGGTCGATGTGGCTGAAGTTCAAGCGCAAGTGCCCCGGGTGCTGGTCCGGTTCAGGAAAGAACGGCTCCCCTGGCATGAACGCAACGTCGGCCGCCAGCGCAGCGGGGAGCAAGGTGCGGGTGTCCAGCGGCTGCCTGAGGGTCAGCCAGAAAAACAACCCGCCCTGGGGCACATTCCAGTCCGCGATATCAGAGAAATGCTTTTGCAATGCCGCCTGGAACCGATCGCGACGGTCCCGATAGAAATCCCTCAACTCACTCAAATGGCTGCGGTACTGCTCGGTGCCGATCCATTGCAGCGCCTGCCACTGACCGATGCGATTGGTGTGCAGGTCCGCCGACTGCTTGAGTCGCAGCAGATGCGGGAACAGATCCGGGCTGGCGATCAGGTAGCCCACCCGTAGCCCCGGCAACAGGGTTTTCGACACGGTGCCGGTGTAGATCCAGCTGGCCTTCTTCAAGCGACTGACAATCGGCGTGGCACTGCCGCCATCGAACGTCAGCTCGCGGTAGGGTTCGTCCTCGATCAGGGTCACGCCAAACTCGTCCAACAGCGCCGCCACCGCATCGCGCTTGGCCTCGCTGTAGCGCACCGCCGAGGGGTTCTGGAACGTCGGGATCAGGTAGATGAACGCAGGCCGATGCTGCTCCAGCCGGGCCCGCAACTGTTTCAGGTCCGGGCCGTCGGCCTCCAGGGGCACGGTGATGCAGTCGGCGCCGAACAGCTGGAAAATCTGCAACGCCGCCAGATACGTCGGCGCTTCGAGCATCACTGGCGTGCCGACGTCGATGTGCAGCTTGGCCGCCAGGTCAAGGGTTTGCTGCGAGCCGCTGACCACCAGCACCTGACTCGCCTCACAGGCCACACCCAGCGCCCGCGCCTGGGCCGCCAGGGCTTCGCGCAGGGCGGGTTCGCCTTCGCTCATGCCGTACTGGCCCATGGACAACGGCATAGCCGCCCATTCCACTTTCGGCAGCATGGCTTCGGCCGGCAGGCCGCCGGCGAACGACATCACTTCAGGGCGCTGCGCCGCTGCGAGGATTTCTCGAATCAAAGAACTTTTGAGGCGCGAGACACGTTCGGAAAAAGCCATGGAGGTCACCTGTAGCGGGGCACGGGAGGAATGAGTCAAACTGGTTGACCGAAATTACGCCGACCTCCGTGGATACGTCAATATGCTTGACCTTAAAAATCCGACTTCCCAACAAATGGCCATGGAAGCGTTCTTCTTCGGTTACCAGGCGTTCACCGCCAAGGCCGATGAAATGCTCGAGCGCCGCGGGTTGAGCCGGGTGCACCAGCGCATCGTTTTTTTCATCGCCCGCTACCCATCATTGAGCGTGAAGGAGCTTCTGGCATTGCTCGGGGTAAGCAAGCAGGCGCTGAACATGCCGTTGCGGCAGCTGATGGAAATGCACCTGGTGAACAGCGTCGCGTCCGAGACCGACAAGCGCAAGCGACTACTGGAACTGACAGCCGAGGGCGAACGCTTCGAGCAGGCGTTGCGGCGTGAGCAGGTGAAATTGCTGGAGCGGGTGTTTGCCGAGGCCGGGGAAGCGGCGGTGGATGGGTGGCTGGCGGTGAACCTGGCATTGGGGAAATCCAGTGAGTGAAGGCGTCTGATCCGACGCTATCGCGAGCAAGCTCGCTCCCACAGGGTTCATTCCTGCATTTCACCACAGTCCACTGTGGGAGCGAGCTTGCTCGCGATAGCGCCCTCAAGGGCGATATACCCCTATCGCCCGACATTTCGTCGACAACATAGAAAACATTATTTGCTTTATTTGTATACAAAAGCATAATTCGCTTCGTGCGAGTTCCTGACCATCAGGTCAACATACTTCGCCAGCCTTACCTGCCTCAGCGCATCGCAGCCACCCCCAGGGCGTATGCGGTGCTGGAAATAACAATAAGACTCTTGAGGAGTACTCGCTGTGGAAAGCCGCAAACCCGAAGCCCGGACGCTGGACCTCTCGCCGCCACTACGCAGTGGCTGGCTGGAGCGCATCTTCAAACTCAGCTTGCATGGCACCACGGTGAAGACCGAGCTGATTGCCGGCCTGACGACCTTCATCACCATGGCCTACATCATCTTCGTCAACCCCAACATCATGGCCGACGCCGGCATCGATCACGGCGCCGCATTCGTCGCCACCTGCATCGCCGCGGCCCTGGGCTGCCTGCTGATGGGCCTGTACGCCAACTGGCCGGTGGGCCTGGCGCCAGGCATGGGCCTGAACGCCTTCTTCACCTACACCGTGGTCGGCACCATGGGCTACAACTGGGAGACCGCGTTGGGCGCGGTATTCGTTTCCGGTGTGTTGTTCATGGTCCTGACCCTGTCACGGGTACGGGAGTGGCTGCTCAACAGCATTCCGGTGAGCCTGCGGTTCGCCATGGGCGCGGGGGTCGGGTTGTTCCTCGGGCTGATCGGCCTGAAAACCGCCGGGATCATCGTCGACAGCCCCGCCACCCTGATCAAGCTCGGCTCGTTGCGGGAGCCCGGCCCATTGTTGGCCGCGGTGTGCTTCCTGATGATCGCCGTGCTCAGTTATCACCGCGTGTTCGGCGCGATCCTGATCAGCATCATCGCCGTGACCCTGGCCGGTTGGGGCCTGGGATTGGTGCAGTACAACGGCGTCATGTCGACACCGCCGAGCCTGGCCCCCACCTGGATGGCGATGGACGTGGCCGGTGTGTTCAACGTCAGCATGATCAGCGTGGTGCTGGCCTTCCTGTTCGTGCACATGTTCGACACCGCCGGCACCCTGATGGGCGTTGCCCAGCGCGCCGGCCTGGTGAAAGCCGATGGCAAGATCGAGAACCTGTCCCGCGCCCTGAAAGCCGACAGCGCCTCCAGCGTATTTGGCGCCATGGTCGGCGTGCCGCCGGTGACCAGCTACGTGGAAAGCGCCGCCGGCGTGGCGGCAGGTGGCCGCACGGGGCTTACCGCCGTGACCGTCGGTGTGCTATTTATTGCCGCCATGTTCTTCGCACCGCTGGCCGGGATGATCCCGGCCTACGCCACGGCCGGGGCCTTGATCTACGTTGCCATGCTGATGATGGGCGGCATGGCCCACATCGAATGGGACGAGGCGACTGACAGCATCCCGGCCATTGTCACGGCCATCATGATGCCCCTGACGTTCTCGGTCGCCGACGGTATCGCCCTGGGTTTCATCACCTATGTGGTGCTCAAGGCCGGCACCGGTAAACACAAGGAAATCTCCGTCAGCCTGTGGGTGCTCTGCGCGATCTTCATCGCCAAGTTCATCTTCTTGTAAGCGACAACATATCCACCCGCCTCACCCAATGGGTGAGGCTTTTGTACATCAGGAGCAAAGCAATGAATCTGGAAACCTGGCTGTTGTTCAGCGGTGCCGCCTTGGTGGTGATCCTCATCCCCGGCCCGTTGTCGTTGTTGATGATCGGCAATAGCCTGAACTACGGCCTGCGCCGCTCGTATCCGGCATTCCTGGGTGGCGTGATCGCTTCGATCTGCTTGCTGAGCGCCTCGGCGCTGGGGCTCGGTGCGTTGTTGATGGCCTCGGAGCAGCTGTTCAGTGCCCTGAAGATTGTCGGGGCCCTGTACCTGTTTTACCTGGCCTGGCAGAGCTGGCAGCAATCACGCCAACCGTCCCAAGGCGCCGATGTGCCCCAGGCCGCCGCCGTCCCGCGCTTTCGCGCCCTCTTCGGCCGGGCGTTCGTATTGGGCGCCAGCAACCCGAAGGACATCCTGTTCTTCGCCGCGTTCCTGCCGCAATTCTTGAGCGCCGAACAAGCGTTCCTGCCACAACTGCTGATCATGATCGCCACCTGGACCGTACTCGACCTGCTGTGCAAATTGGCCTACGGCCTTGGTGCCCATGGCGCCGCGCGGTATCTGCGTACGGGTAAGGGCCAGGGCTGGTTCAACCGGGTCAGTGCCGGGTTGTTTGGCGGTGCGGGGGCGGCGTCGTTGTTGAGCCGCTAAAAAAGCAAAAGCAAAAGCATCGCGAGCAAGCTCGCTCCCACAGTTTTTTTGTGAGCGGCAAAATCCAGTGTGGGAGCGAGCCTGCTCGCGATGAGGCTCTCCAAGACGCCACATATCCACGGACGAAAAAAAGCCCGCAGTGTGAGCGGGCGAAAAACCAAAGAAGCGCCATGCGCAGTCGCTTCCAGGACAAGGCAGCCGCTTGGGGTCAGCTGCCTCGATAGGTGGAATAGGCGTAAGGCGAAATCAGCAGGGGCACGTGGTAATGATCCTGTTCGGCCGAAATGCCGAAGCGCAGCACCACCACATCCAGGAACGCCGGCTCGGACAACTGGACACCACGGGCGCGGTAGTAATCGCCGGCATGGAATTGAATCTGATAGACGCCCGAACGGTAGTCATCCCCTTGCAGCAGCGGCGCGTCGCAGCGACCGTCGCTGTTGGTCAGCGCACTGGCGACCAGCTGCAGTTGCGAACCTTCCACGCGGTACAACTCGACCTTGATCGAGCTGCCCGGGCAGCCGTGTGCAGCATCCAAAACGTGAGTAGTCAAACGTCCCATTGATTGTGCGCGCCTCGCTGCTGTGCAGTCCGGCCCGACGCCTCCTGAATCAGTTGAAAGACAGGCCGCACCGTTTCGGAGCACGAAACGCCACGGCGATGAGAGAATTAAGACACTTTAAAAGAAAATTGTACACAATAAAAAACAGATATTTAGTCCACGCGCGTTCCGACAAAGGTTCCTGCCCAATCTTAAGCCAAACCAACGGATACGCCATTCTTGAAGCCATTAATTGACCAGGTGGGCAGGTTTCTTGCAGTGTAGACAAACCAGGGACAGCGGTGAAAAATGCAAAAAATCAGGCTTACAAATCGCACATAAAGTTGTATACAATCACTCCATCGTCGTGACGCCAGCCTATGATCCATCGCCAGGGCGCCACCCACATGGTTCGAACAAGAAGGAAAACTGCAGTGAGCGCTGACTACCCACGCGACCTGATCGGTTACGGCAGTAACCCTCCCCATCCCCAGTGGCCGGGCAATGCCCGCATCGCCCTGTCCTTCGTGCTCAATTACGAAGAAGGCGGCGAGCGCAACATCCTGCATGGCGACAAGGAATCCGAGGCGTTCCTCTCGGAGATGGTCGCGGCGCAACCGCTGCAGGGCGAGCGCAACATGAGCATGGAATCGCTGTACGAGTATGGCAGCCGCGCCGGGGTCTGGCGGGTCCTCAAGCTGTTCAAGGAATTCGATATCCCGCTGACCATTTTCGCCGTGGCCATGGCCGCCCAGCGCCATCCGGACGTGATCCGCGCCATGGTTGCCGCTGGTCACGAAATCTGCAGCCACGGCTATCGCTGGATCGACTACCAATACATGGATGAGGCCCAGGAGCGCGAGCACATGCTCGAAGCGATCCGCATCCTCACCGAAATCACTGGCGAGCGTCCGCTGGGTTGGTACACCGGTCGCACCGGCCCCAATACCCGCCGGCTGGTCATGGAGGAAGGCGGTTTTCTCTATGACAGCGACACCTACGACGACGACCTGCCCTACTGGGAACCGAACACACCCAACGGCAAGCCGCACCTGGTGATCCCCTACACCCTCGATACCAACGACATGCGCTTCACCCAGGTGCAGGGTTTCAACAAGGGCGACGATTTCTTCCAATACCTCAAGGACGCCTTCGACGTGCTGTATGCCGAAGGCGCCGAAGCCCCCAAGATGCTCTCCATCGGCCTGCACTGCCGCCTGATCGGCCGCCCTGCCCGCCTCGCGTCCCTCAAGCGCTTCCTTGAATATGCCAAGGGTCATGAACAGGTCTGGTTCAGCCGCCGCGTCGACATCGCCCGCCACTGGCAACAGACTCACCCGTGCCCGCAAGCTTCGAAACCAGGAGCTTCGAAATGACGGACTTCCAGACTCTCAAGCCTTCCACCTTGAACCGCGAAGCGTTCGTTAAAGCCTTCGCTGATATCTACGAACATTCGCCATGGGTCGCCGAAAAGGCTTTCGACCTGGGCCAGGACCCGTCGATTGACCAGATCGAAACCCTGCACCAGCGCATGAGCGACATCCTGCTCAGTGCCGATCACGCCAGCCAACTGGCGCTGATCAACGCTCACCCGGACCTGGCAGGCAAAGCCGCCGTCCAGGGCCAGCTGACCGAAGCCAGCACGAACGAACAGGCCGGCGCCGGTATTCACCAATGCTCGAGCGATGAGTTTCAGCGCTTCACCGAGCTGAACGACGCCTACAAGGCCAAGTTCAAGTTTCCCTTCATCATGGCGGTAAAAGGCAGCAACCGGCATCAGATCCTCGCGGCGTTCGAAACGCGCATCCATCACTCGGTAGACACCGAATTCAAATGCGCGCTGGCAGAGATCAACAAGATCGCGTTGTTCCGATTACTGACCCTTTAGCGAGCAGCCCTGCTACCCCAGGTCCTGCAAGCATCCCCAGCCAACTTATTTAAAGGCAGACAAGAAGAATGAAAGCTTACGCCGTACCTTTCGAGAAGTTCGTCAACCTGGCCGACGCCCGCCTCGGCACCAAGATCATTTCGGTCACCGATGACTGGTTCGCCGACGCCAACCGTTTGTTCCAACCGACCCCAGCCGTATGGAAGGAGGGCGTGTTCGATGACAACGGCAAGTGGATGGACGGCTGGGAATCGCGGCGCAAGCGCTTCGAAGGCTACGACAGCGCGGTGATCCGCCTGGGTGTGGCCGGCTCGATCAAAGGCGTGGACATCGACACCTCATTCTTCACCGGTAACTACCCACCGTCGGCCTCCCTGGAAGCCTGCTTCCTGACCGAAGGCGAACCAGACGAAAACACCCAATGGACTGAAGTGCTGTCGGCCGTCGAGTTGCAAGGCAACAGCCACCACTATCACGAAATCAACAACGACCAGGCCTTCAGCCATCTGCGTTTCAACATCTACCCCGATGGCGGCGTGGCCCGGTTGCGGGTCTACGGCATTCCGTACCGCGACTGGTCAGCCGTGGGTGACAACGAACAGATCGACCTGGCCGCAGCCCTCAATGGTGGCCGTGCCCTGGCCTGTTCCGACGAACACTTCGGCCGCATGAGCAACATTCTCAACCCGGGTCGTGGCGTCAACATGGGTGATGGCTGGGAAACCGCCCGTCGTCGTACCCCGGGCAATGACTGGGTCATCGTCGCCCTGGGCCATGCCGGCGAAGTCGAGAAAGTCATCGTCGACACCCTGCACTTCAAGGGCAACTACCCCGACAGCTGCTCGATCCAGGGCGCGTTCGTCAAGGGCGGCACCGACAGCCAGATCGAAACCCAATCGCTGTTCTGGCGTGAGCTGTTGCCCAGCCAGAAACTGGAAATGCACGCCGAACACACCTTCGCCGAGCAGATCAAGGCCCTGGGGCCGATTACCCACATTCGCCTGAACGTGTTCCCGGATGGTGGTGTGAGTCGCCTGCGGGTGCTTGGCAAGGTATCGAAGTAAACGACGCACCTGTGGCGAGGGAGCTTGCTCCCGCTGGACTGCGCAGCAGTCCCATTTTTTGAAAAGCGGGGTCGCTTCGCAACCCAGCGGGAGCAAGCTCCCTCGCCACAAAAGCTGAACCACAACACAGAATTTTTGGATAAGAAGACCAGCATGCGCACACTCAAGATCGAACCGTTGACCAAAGAAGCCTTCGCCCCATTCGGTGACGTGATCGAAACCGATGGCAGCGATCACTTCATGATCAACAACGGTTCGACCATGCGCTTCCATCGCCTGGCGACGGTGGAAACCGCCACGCCGGACGACAAGGCGATCATCAGCATTTTCCGCGCCGACGCGCTGGACATGCCGCTGACCGTACGCATGCTGGAGCGCCATCCGCTGGGCAGCCAGGCGTTCATTCCGCTGCTCGGCAACCCCTTTCTGATCGTGGTCGCGCCACTTGGCGATGCACCTGTATCAGGTTTGGTCCGCGCCTTCGTCACCAACGGCAGGCAGGGCATTAATTACCATCGCGGCGTCTGGCACCACCCGGTGCTGACGATCGAAAAGCGGGATGACTTCCTGGTGGTTGATCGCAGTGGCACAGGCAATAACTGCGATGAGCATTTTTTCAAAGAGGATGAGTATTTGATCCTCGCCCCCCACCAGCGGACGGAGTGAAAACTACTGCGCTCGGCAATACTGCGTTGAAAACTGACTCGAAATGCTCATTGACTAAAGTCAACTCCGCTTTCTCGCCAGTTTTCGCCTTGTCTTGCCTTCGCTCGCTACGTTTTCACACCGTCCCCAAGAGAAGGTCCGATCACGCGAAAACAAGCGTGACGGGCGAGAGGTAAAGACTGTGGAAGCACATATGCTGGAATGGCTGAACCTGAGCGTACGCTGGGTTCACATGATCACTGGCGTGGCCTGGATCGGCGCGTCGTTCTACTTCGTCTGGCTGGAAAACAACCTCAATCGCGTCAACCCCAGGAGCGGCCTGGCCGGTGACCTGTGGGCCATCCACGGTGGCGGTATCTACCACCTGGAAAAATACAAACTCGCGCCACCGTCCATGCCGGACAACCTGCACTGGTTCAAGTGGGAAGCCTACTTCACCTGGATGTCGGGCATCGCGCTGTTGTGCGTGGTGTTCTATTGGAACCCGACCGTCTACCTGCTGGCTCCCGGCAGCAGCCTGAGCGGCCCCGAAGGCGTCGCCCTGGGCCTCGGTTCGTTGCTCGTCGGCTGGTTCGTCTATTCCTTCCTCTGCGACTCGGCCCTGGGCAAGCGCCCTGCCCTGCTCGGCGTGATCCTGTTCGTGCTGTTGATCGCCGCGGCCTACGGGTTCAGCAAGGTGTTCAGCGGTCGCGGTGCCTACCTGCACGTCGGGGCAGTCATCGGGACGATCATGGTCGGCAACGTGTTCCGCATCATCATGCCGGCCCAGCGTGCGCTGGTGGCGGCCATCGCCGAGAACCGCACGCCCGATCCTGCACTGCCGGCCAAGGGTTTGTTGCGTTCGCGCCACAACAACTACTTCACCCTGCCAGTGCTGTTCATCATGATCAGCAACCATTTCCCGAGCACCTACGGCAGCCAGTACAACTGGCTGATCCTGGCCGGGATCGCCGTGGCGGCGGTGTTGGTGCGCCATTACTTCAACACCCGCCATGACAGCAACCGGTTTGCCTGGACGCTGCCGGTCGGTGCCCTGGCGATGATCTGCCTGGCTTACGTTACCGGTCCCAAGCCCATCTCCAGCGCACCCGACGTGGCCAAGGCACCCGCCGCCATCGAGTACCAACCGCTACCGGAAACGGCGGTGGGTGGTGGCGCGAAACCGGCGACAGCCCCCGCCGCACCGACAGCGGCGCCCACCCAGGCCGCCAACGCCCAGGGCCCGTCGTTCGAAAAGGTCCATAGCGTGATCCAGGAACGCTGCTCGGTCTGCCATTCGGCCAAGCCCACCAGCCCGCTGTTCAGCGCCGCGCCGGGTGGAGTGATGTTCGATACGCCAGAGCAGATCCAGCAACAGGCCGCGCGCATCCAGGCCCAGGCCGTGACCAACCAGATCATGCCCTTGGGCAACATCACCCAGATGACCCAGCAGGAACGCGATCTGATCGGCGCGTGGATCAACCAGGGCGCGCGGACCAACTGAGCCTCGCGCGCCAATAACGTCACACGTCATACCGCTGACAGGCCGGCCGGCACACCACCGGTCGCCCGTCAGCGACTGCCTGCGCCTCAACAATAAAAACAAGAGCAAAGCACCTGATGATCCAGTCCCGCCAGTACGCCCCAAATTCGCCACGGATGCGCCGTTGCAGGGCACTTGAGCCCCTTAAGGCAAGCCCGTATCCTGCGCGGCCGTTCGAAACCGGCCGACACAAAAACCCCCTCCGATCCTGACCGGCCCGCCAACTTATCCAGGCGCCGGCGGATAGAATAAGCGCCCTTCTGAACACACCTTTTTCGACTGTTCCAAACAGCTGGATGAGTCTTTTCCGGGTTTGCCCCGGCCTTGGCTCAGCTCTTGCTATCAGCATTTGCCACGCGCAAAAAGCTGACCGAACGGATGTTTTTTTATCCGAGGAAAAAGGCGCCACACCAGAGCGCTGACCTGAAAAAAAAGCGGTACCACTTACCTTTGGGAGCAAACCGAATGAAACGTACGTGCACCAGCCTGATACTCGCAGGAGCCTTGTTGGCCGGGGGCCAAGCGATGGCCGACGACCTGTTCCAGTGGCAGAACAACAGCCTGACCTACCTGTATGGCAAGGATTTCCAGGTCAACCCGCGCATCCAGCAGACCGTGACCTTCGAACACGCCGACGCCTGGAAATACGGGGACAACTTCTTCTTCCTCGATCGGATCTTCTACAACGGCCAGGACGACAGCCAGTCCGGCCCGAACACCTACTACGGCGAGTTCAGCCCACGCCTGTCGTTCGGCAAGATCTTCGACCAGAAGCTGGAACTGGGCCCGATCAAGGACGTGCTGCTGGCCATGACGTATGAATTCGGCGAAGGCGACAACGAGTCCTACCTGATCGGCCCGGGTTTCGACCTGGCGATTCCCGGCTTCGACTACTTCCAGCTGAACTTCTACAACCGCCAGACCGAAGGTCCACGCGCCGGCGACAACGTCTGGCAGATCACCCCGACCTGGGCCTACACCATCCCCATGGGCTCATCCGACCTCCTGATCGACGGTTTCATCGACTGGGTGGTGGACAACGACACCAACTCCAAGGGCACCTACCACGCCAACCTGCACATCAACCCGCAGATCAAATATGACCTGGGCAAGGCGTTGAAGCTCGGTGCCAAGCAGTTGTATGTGGGCGTGGAGTATGACTACTGGAAGAACAAGTACGGGATCGAAGACAGCGACGGGTTCAAGACCAACCAGAGCAATACCAGCTTCTTGCTGAAGTACCATTTCTGATCCTGGGATCTACATCCGCAGCAATACCCTGTGGGAGCGAGCTTGCTCGCGATAGCGGTGGGTCAGCCTGAGTCGATGCTGAATGTGCCGCCGTCATCGCGAGCAGGCTCGCTCCCACATTGGTTGTGTGTTGGGCTCAGTTTAAGCGTCCACCGCAAACCCCTTGTGGGAGCGAGCTTGCTCGCGATAGCGGTGGACCTGCTTGCATCAGTCAGGACAACCCCAAAAACCGACTCAACGCCTCACGCTGCGCCAACGCATCCTGGCGTCCCAGCTCGATCAGTTCGCTGCAATAGCCCGACTCGAACAACAGATAACTCAGCACCCCCGCGCCGCTGGTCTTGGTCGCACCCGGCCCGCGCAAGAATAACCGCAGCGCACGGGGCAGTTCCTGGCGATGGCGGGCGGCGATTTCGTCGATCGGCTGGCTTGGGGAAATCACCAGCACGTCCACCGGCGCCGCGCCGAGGGCGTGGGCCGGTACGTCGTCGGGTAGCAGGTGACTGAACCCGTTCAGACGCTCAAGCAACTCGATGTCGCTTTCCAGGCTGTCAATGAACGTGCTGTTGAGCATATGGCCGCCGATCTGCGCCAGGGTCGGTTGCAGGCCGGTGTAGCTGCGCTCGGCGGGATCCTGCCCACCAGCGCCACGGGGGTTGCCGCTGACACCGATCACCAGCACCCGATTGGCCCCCAGGTGCAAGGCCGGGCTGATGGGCGCCGATTGCCGTACCGCGCCGTCACCGAAGTATTGCGGGCCGATCCTGACCGGCGCGAACAACAAGGGAATCGCCGAGCTGGCCAGCAGGTGCTCCACTGATAACTGCGTCGGCACCCCGATACGTCGATGTCGCAGCCAGGCATCGATGGTCCCGCGCCCTTGGTAGAACGTGACGGCCTGGCCGGATTCATAGCCGAATGCCGTCACCGCCACCGCGCGCAGTTGCTGCTCGGCGATGGCCAGTTCGATACCCGAAGCGTGGAATTGGGCCTGGAGCAGCTCGCGCAGCGGCGAGCTGTCGATCAGCGCCACCGGCAACTTGGCCCCCAGGCCCAACAGGCTGTGGCTGATGAAACGCATCGCCTGGGCGATCACGCCTCGCCAGTCGCTGCGCATGACCTGATGGCTGTGCACCGCTTGCCAGAACGCCGTCAGCCGCTCGATGGCGGTCTTGAAGTCCATCGCCCCGCTCGCCAGGCTGACTGCGTTGATCGCCCCGGCCGACGTACCGACGATTACCGGGAACGGGTTGTCCGCACCGTCCGGCAACAATTCGGCGATGGCCGCCAGTACGCCTACCTGATACGCCGCTCGAGCCCCGCCGCCGGAAAGAATCAAACCTGTAACCGGTTCAGCTGGGGTCATCGCAATGCTCCGTGCTCAAGGTGCTGCTGAAAAATGGCGGACTACCGGCTCAACCGCGTTTGTCGTACAGCTTCGGCTCGCCCGGCGGACGGCTCTTGAAGCGCCGGTGGGCCCAGAGGTATTGCTCGGGACAATCACTCACCGACTGCTCGACCCACTGGTTGATGCGGATGCAATCGGCTTCCTCGGTCTCGCCCGGGAAATCCGTCAGCGGGGCCTGGATCACCAGGCGATAACCGCTACCGTCGGCCAGGCGTTCCTGGATGAAGGGCACCACCAGTGCCTTGCCCAGGCGGGCGAACTTGCTGGTGGCGGTGACCGTCGCGGCCTGGATGCCGAACAACGGCACGAACACGCTCTGCTTGGCGCCGTAATCCTGGTCCGGCGCATACCAGATCGCCCGTCCGGCCCGCAGCAGCTTGAGCATGCCGCGCACGTCGTCACGCTCCACGGCCAGGGAGTCGAGGTTGTGCCGCTCGCGGCCGCGGCGCTGGATGTAGTCGAACAGCGGGTTCTTGTGCTCGCGGTACATGCCATCGATGGTGTGCTGCTGGCCGAGCAACGCCGCGCCGATTTCCAGGGTGGTGAAATGCAGCGCCATCAGGATCACGCCCTTGCCCTCGCGCTGGGCCTGCTTGAGATGCTCCAGCCCTTCGACATGGGCCAGTTTCGCCAGGCGCGAACGCGACCACCACCAACTCATGGCCATTTCAAAAAAGGCGATGCCGGTGGAGGCAAAGTTTTCCTTGAGCAGACGCTTGCGCTCGGCGGCGGACTTTTGCGGGAAACACAGCTCCAGATTGCGACGGGCGATGCGCCGTCGGTCGCCGGCCACTCGGTACATCAGCGCACCCAGTGCGCGACCGACCCGCAGCAACAGCGGATAAGGCAACTGAACGATCAGCCACAACAGGCCCAGGCCGCACCACAGCAGCCAGAAACGCGGATGAAAAAATGCAGCTCGAAAACGCGGGCGATCCATTACAGCTTCCATTAAGACATGGGCCGCGCATTCTACATTGTTCGACCCGGGTTGCGGCTGGCGGACGATCTCGTTATAAGTCTCGGCACTTTTAGTGACAAGCCGTTGTACGCCGACCATGAGCCAAACCGAACCGCTAGACCAAGATCCCGTGTTCCAGTTGAAGGGCAGCATGCTCGCCATTACGGTGCTGGAGCTGGCCCGCAACGACCTGGAAGGCCTCGACCGGCAGTTGGCGGCCAAAGTCGCCCAGGCGCCGAACTTCTTCAGCAATGCACCACTGGTGCTGGCCCTGGACAAACTGCCGGCCGGCGAAGGCGCGGTGGACCTGCCAGGCCTGATGCGCGTTTGCCGCCAACACGGCCTGCGCACCCTGGCGATCCGCGCCAGCCGCATCGAAGACATCGCCGCCGCCATCGCCGTGGACATTCCGGTCCTGCCGCCGTCCGGCGCCCGGGAGCGCGTGCTGGAACTGAGCCCGGTCGAAGCCAAGAAAGTCCCGGAAAAACCACCGGAACCCACCATCAAGCCGACGCGCGTCATCACCTCACCAGTACGCGGCGGGCAGCAGATTTACGCCCAGGGTGGCGATCTGGTCATCGTGTCCTCGGTCAGCCCGGGGGCGGAACTTCTCGCCGATGGCAACATCCATGTATACGGCCCGATGCGCGGCCGCGCGCTGGCCGGCGTCAAGGGCGATACGAAAGCCAGGATCTTCTGTCAGCAATTGAGCGCTGAACTGGTCTCCATCGCCGGGCAGTACAAGGTCTCCGAGGATTTGCGCCGCGATCCGTTGTGGGGGGCCGGCGTTCAGATCAGCCTGTCGGGCGACGTGTTGAACATCATTCGGCTTTAACGGATACTGCCGCATTTTCCAAGCATCTCTAAAACGAGCGAAAACGGCTTAAACGACGTAGGAAAAAGGATCAGGCAGTGTTTACCGGAGGTAGACCCCGCCCGACATCCGATTCCAGCCAAGCCTGTCCAATTGCAGCAGTTTTCCAGAGATGTTTTTCAGGGGCTGAAAAAGTCCTTTTTCCTTAGGGGTGAAACACCTTGGCCAAGATTCTCGTGGTTACATCCGGCAAGGGTGGTGTGGGTAAGACCACCACCAGCGCCGCTATCGGTACCGGTCTCGCTCTGCGCGGCCACAAGACAGTCATCGTCGACTTCGACGTCGGCCTGCGTAACCTGGACCTGATCATGGGTTGCGAGCGTCGCGTGGTCTACGACTTCGTCAACGTGGTCAACGGCGAAGCAAACCTGCAACAAGCCCTGATCAAGGACAAGCGCCTTGAGAACCTCTACGTGCTGGCCGCCAGCCAGACCCGCGACAAAGACGCGCTGACCCAGGAAGGCGTGGAAAAAGTCCTGATGCAACTCAAGGAAGACTTCGAGTTCGTGGTGTGCGACTCCCCGGCCGGTATCGAGAAAGGTGCCCACCTGGCCATGTACTTCGCGGACGAAGCGATTGTCGTGACCAACCCGGAAGTGTCGTCGGTCCGTGACTCCGACCGCATGCTGGGCCTGCTGGCGAGCAAATCCCGTCGTGCCGAGCAGGGCGAAGAGCCGATCAAGGAACACCTGCTGCTGACCCGCTACAACCCGCAACGGGTCAGCGATGGCGAAATGCTCGGCGTCGAAGACGTCAAGGAAATCCTCGCCGTCACCCTGCTGGGTGTCATTCCCGAATCCCAAGCGGTACTCAAGGCTTCCAACTCCGGCGTGCCGGTGATTCTCGACGACCAGAGCGACGCCGGCCAGGCATACAGCGATGCCGTTGATCGCCTGCTGGGCAAAACCGTGGAGCATCGTTTCCTCGATGTAACGAAGAAGGGTTTCTTCGAGCGCCTGTTTGGAGGTAGGTAATGAACCTTTTTGACTTCTTTCGTGCCAACAAAAAGCCCAGTACCGCCTCGGTCGCGAAAGAGCGTCTACAGATCATCGTGGCGCACGAACGCGGCCAACGCAGCACCCCTGACTACCTGCCGGCCTTGCAGAAGGAACTGGTGGAAGTGATCCGCAAATACGTCAACATCGGTAGCGATGACGTGCATGTGGCACTGGAAAGCCAGGGCAGCTGCTCGATCCTGGAACTCAACATCACCCTGCCGGATCGCTGATAGATCCTGCGGTAGCCACGGCGGCTCGGGCTCAGCGCCCTTGTGTAGGAGCTGGCGAAGCCTGCGATCTTTTGATCTTGACTTGAACTCAAGGAAGCTCGGAAAAGATCGCAGGCTTCGCCAGCTCCTACATATAGGACGACAGGCCCGAGCCGCCGTTGGCGTTTGTAACGAGACTGTTTTCAATGCCCCTGTCCAACATCCGCATCATTCATCAGGACGCCGCCGTCCTGGTGGTCGACAAGCCGACCCTGTTGCTCTCCGTGCCCGGCCGGGCCGACGACAACAAGGACTGCCTGATCACCCGCCTGCAGGAAAACGGCTATCCGGAAGCGCGAATCGTGCACCGACTGGACTGGGAAACCTCCGGCATCATCCTGTTGGCCCGCGACCCGGACACTCATCGCGAACTGTCCCGGCAATTTCATGATCGCGAAACCGAAAAAGCCTACACGGCGCTGTGCTGGGGCCAGCCGGAACTGGACAGCGGCAGCATCGACCTGCCCTTGCGCTACGACCCGCCGACCAAACCTCGGCATGTGGTGGACCATGAGCACGGCAAACACGCCCTGACCTTCTGGCGCGTACTGGAACGTTGCGGCGACTGGTGCCGGGTCGAACTCACGCCGATTACCGGGCGCTCGCACCAATTGCGCGTGCACATGCTGTCCATCGGTCATCCGCTGCTGGGCGACGGACTCTACGCCCACCCGCAGGCCCTCGCTGCCTGGCCGCGCCTGTGCCTGCACGCCAGCATGCTGAGCTTCACCCATCCGCAAAGCGGTGAGCGCTTGCGCTTCGAGTGCCCGGCACCGTTCTAAATTCGATAAAGGCTTGGCATGCAGGTTATTGATTTTCAGGAAACGCCCGTCAAAAAAGTCCGCCATCAGTTGCTGTACCTGGTCTATGGCGACAAGGACGCTTATCGCCACGAGGCCAAGTTCAGCATCCTGACTGCCCTCGCCCACGGCAATCCGTCGACCCTGCCCACCATCAGGATCCTGACCGACCGGCCTGAGGACTATCAGGGCTGGCCGGTGGAGACCCTCGCGTTGAGCCCGCAGTTGCTGACCGAGTGGCAAGGCAATAATGGTTACATTCACCGGCGCAAAGCCTGCGCCATCGAGGCCAGCCTGACACTGGCGGAAAAAACCCTGTTCGTCGACACCGACACGCTATTCCTCGCCGATCCCGACCTGCTGTTCAAGCAAATCCAGCCAGGGCAATACCTGATGGACAGCTTCGAATACAACTGGGACTACGTCTGCAAGCGCGAGGATTACCTCAAGCTGGGTACGCGCCTGCGCCGCCACGGCATCACCCCGGACAACAGCTTCAAGCTCTACAACAGCGGGCTGTGCGGCGTGACTGACAACGACGCTGCGCTGCTGGGCCAGGCCGTCGAGCTGATCGATGAATGGACCGAAGGTGGCTTCGACATCCACACCATCGAACAGATCGCGATCTCGTTCACGCTACGCAACCAGACCATTAACGAAACCAACAAACACGTCTATCACTACTTCGCCGAGAAACGCTTCTTCCACACCATGTTGGCGCACTTCTTTGCCCAACACGGCGAGGCGTTCAGCGCGCAGTTGATCGAGCGTTGCCATGACGTACCGCGCACCCGACCTTTCCCCTCTGCCTGGCGGCGGCTGAAGATCAAATGGAAATTGCGCCACCAGCGCGGCGCCTTGCACAAGATCGGTCGCGACCTGCTGTATGGCAGCGCAGCACCGGAGCATCCCTACTACAACCTTTGCCGCCACCATTGGTGGGATTCGGCATCGCGGGAGATTCTTCGCCTGGACCCGGAGCGCCAGCAACAGCTGTTCGGCCAACTGGAGCACTGGCCGCAGCACCTGCCAGAACCGTCCAAGGCACAAGACAAGCCCTTGATCATGGCGCACTTGCGCAAGCGGATCGCTGTCTCGGGCTGATCGATCGCCGGACCACAGAACAATCCGTGACGGGGGATTGGGTCTGCAATGCAGGCGGTCGATGGGGTAAACTGCCGCCCATTGCTGTCTGGAGTTTCTTATGCGCGCAGAGTTGAACCAGGGCCTGATCGACTTTCTCAAGGCCTCCCCTACCCCGTTCCATGCCACCGCCAGCCTTGCCAAACGCCTGGAGGCGGCAGGCTATCAGCGTCTTGACGAACGCGAGACCTGGGCCACCGAGGCCAACGGTCGCTACTACGTCACGCGCAACGACTCCTCGATCATCGCCTTCAAGCTCGGCCGCAACTCACCGTTGCACGATGGCATCCGCCTGGTCGGCGCCCACACCGACAGCCCCTGCCTGCGGGTCAAGCCGCAGCCGGAACTGCAACGCCACGGGTTCTGGCAACTGGGCGTGGAAGTCTACGGCGGCGCGTTGCTGGCGCCGTGGTTCGACCGCGACCTGTCCCTGGCCGGGCGCGTGACCTTCCGCCGCGATGGCAAGGTCGAAAGCCAGTTGATCGATTTCAAGGCGCCGATCGCCACGATTCCGAACCTGGCCATCCACCTCAATCGCGAAGCCAACCAGGGCTGGGCCATCAACCCGCAGAATGAACTGCCGCCGATCCTTGCCCAGTTCGCCGGGGACGAGCGCGTTGATTTCCGGGCTGTGCTCACCGATCAACTGGCCCGCGAACACGGCCTGAATGCCGACGTGGTACTCGATTACGAGTTGAGTTTCTACGACACGCAAAGCGCTGCGGTCATTGGCCTGCACGGCGATTTCATCGCCGGTGCGCGCCTGGACAACCTGCTGTCGTGCTACGCCGGCCTGCAAGCGTTGCTGAACGCTGACACCGAAGAAACCTGCGTGCTGGTGTGCAACGATCACGAAGAAGTCGGCTCGTGCTCGGCCTGTGGCGCCGACGGCCCGATGCTGGAACAGACCCTGCGTCGCCTGCTGCCTGAAGGTGAAGAGTTCGTCCGCACCATTCAGAAATCCCTGCTGGTGTCGGCGGACAACGCCCACGGCGTGCATCCCAACTATGCCGACAAGCACGACGCCAACCACGGCCCCAAGCTCAACGCCGGCCCGGTGATCAAGGTCAACAGCAACCAGCGCTACGCCACCAACAGCGAAACCGCCGGGTTCTTCCGCCACCTGTGCATGGCAGAAGAAGTGCCGGTGCAGAGCTTCGTGGTGCGCAGCGACATGGGCTGTGGCTCGACCATCGGCCCGATCACCGCCAGCCAGCTGGGCGTGCGCACCGTGGACATCGGTTTACCGACCTTCGCCATGCATTCGATCCGCGAACTGTGCGGCAGCCATGACCTGGCGCATCTGGTGAAGGTGCTGAGCGCGTTCTACGCCTCTCGCGAGTTGCCATAGTTGCAGTTGCAGCTAAACCCTGTGGCGAGGGAGCTTGCTCCCGCTGGGCCGTAGGAGCTGTCGAGTGCAACGAGGCTGCGATCTTTCCCCTGACACTTGAATCTCAAGCGAAAGATCAAAAGATCGCAGGCTTCGCCAGCTCCTACAGAACCCAGCGGGAGCAAGCTCCCTCGCCACAATGATGTCCGCCTCAAGATTCGAGGAGGCCGTGACATACATCAGCACATCCCGGCAAAACCCCAACTAGACTGGCCCTATCCTTCCCCGACAAGGCTGTCGCCATGATCTCGATGTCTTCGTTCAACGCCATGCTGGTGCCCATTATTGCCGGCATGATCCTGCTGGCCATCGGCTTCAACTTCCGTGACAAGAGCGTCGGGGTCTTTGCCATGTGGATCGGCATGTTGCTGATCCTCGCCACGGTGGTGATCAAGATCCTGAGCAAGCTCAACGAGTCGCTCTGACCCTGCCTCAGGCTGCGGGCGATTGTTCCGGTACAGGTTGTTCCGGCACATCCACGCCGACATGGATCGCATCGTGTCGCCAGAACTCCAGGTCGCAATCGATCAGCCGCTGGTGCTGGTCATAGTTGACCCGTGCGATGCGAAGCCCGGGGCTGCCCACCGAAACCTTCAACGCCGCTGCCGCTTCCGGCTGTAACGAGGTGGGCACGATTTCAAACTTCACCCGGCCGTAGTGCAGGTCGTAATGGCGGGCGTACAGTTCGGTGATGGACTGGTCGAGGTCAAACCCCAAGATGTCCGGAAAATACTGCGGGTTCAGGTAGTGCTCGACGTACAGCACCAGCCGCTCGTCGATACGCCGCACGCGGCAGATCTGGATCACGCTGGACAATGCCGGCAACTGCAACCAGGCGCACACCGCCGCCGAAGCGGGTTGCAGACGCGCCGAGATCACTTGGGTAGAAGGCACACGCCCCTGGGCTGCGACCATGGCGTGGAAATGGCTGCGCTGCATCAGGTTGTAGGCCAGGCGCGGCGGCGAGACGAACCAGCCCCGGCGCTCCTCCCGATAAATCTGCCCCTGGGCTTCGAGCTGCAACAACGCCTCACGCACGGTAATCCGCGTGGTCCCGAACAATTCACTGAGCTTGCGCTCGGCCGGCAATTTGCTGCCAGGCGCCAGCAACCCGTGGTCGAGCTGCTCTTGCAAGACCTGTCCGATGGCTGTCACCGCTTTGGTTGCATCGATGCGCATCAACGTTACCTATCTGGACTAGACCAGCACTGTTTCGGGGCAAGATCGACTGTCCATCGACCCGCTTCTTGGTCCAGCAAGCCTAGGCACTGCACATGACTGGCAGATGACAGAGCCGCCGAACGGTCGTTTTGCAAGCGTGCAAATTAACGGCCAAGTCCTTTCATATCAGCTGTTTAACCATGGTCTACGCTTAATTTGCAGCCAACCTCCACGAGCCGGGCATTTCCTGGTCCCTCCAACACCGACATCAAAATGTCACAGGGCTCGCCTACATTGGCTCAGGTATTGCTGACCTAGACCAACACAACCGCAATCGCAGCGTTGAAAACGCCCATAGGAGCTTCGGATGAAACAGCTTTTCCTGGCATCACTGTTAGGCTCGACCATTGCCATGTGCACCGCCGCCATGGCCGCTGACACCGATCTGAAAACGTTGGAAGCCGCTGCGAAAGCGGAAGGCGCCGTGAACAGCGTCGGCATGCCCGATGACTGGGCAAACTGGAAAGGCACCTGGGACGACCTGGCCAAGGTCTACGGCCTGAAACACATCGACACCGACATGAGCTCGGCCCAGGAAATCGCCAAGTTCGCCGCCGAGAAAGACAACGCCAGCGCCGACATCGGCGACGTCGGTGCAGCGTTCGGCCCGATCGCGGTCAAGCAGGGCGTGGTCCAACCCTACAAGCCAAGCACCTGGGAACAAGTCCCTGCCTGGGCCAAGGACCAGGACGGCAACTGGGCATTGGCCTACACCGGCACCATCGCGTTCATCGTCAACAAGAAGCTGCTGCACGGTTCCGAAGTGCCGACCAAGTGGGCGGACCTGAAGACCGGCAAATACAAAGTCTCCATCGGTGACGTGAGCACCGCCGCCCAAGCCGCCAACGGCGTGCTGGCCGCGGCCCTGGCCAACGGTGGCAACGAGAAGAACGTCCAGCCGGCATTGTTGATGTTCGCCGAAATCGCCAAGCAAGGGCGCCTGTCCATGGCCAACCCGACCATCGCCACGATGGAGAAAGGTGAAGTCGAAGTCGGCGTGGTCTGGGATTTCAACGGCCTGAGCTACAAGGCCAAGATGGCCAACCCGGATGACTACGTCGTGCTGATTCCGTCCGACGGCTCGGTCATCTCCGGCTACACCACCATCATCAACAAATACGCCAAGCACCCGAATGCCGCCAAGCTGGCTCGCGAGTACATCTTCAGCGACGCCGGCCAGATCAACCTGGCCAAGGGCAACGCCCGTCCGATCCGCGCCGAGCACCTGACCCTGCCGGAAGAGGTCAAGGCCAAGCTGCTGCCGAACGAGCAGTACAAAGGCGTGACCCCGATCAAGGATGCGGATGCTTGGGAGAAGACTTCCAAGGCGCTGCCGCAGAAGTGGCAGGAAGAAGTGATCATCAACATGCAATAAAGGGGTAATCCCCCCATTCGGATATCTGGAGAAGATTCAACTGTGGGAGCGAGCCTGCTCGCGATAGCGGCATGTCAGTCAACATCATAGTTGAAGGTCAGCCGCCATCGCGAGCAGGCTCGCTCCCACAGTGAAACCAGGTGAATCCGAGACCTCATTGATACCTGCCCGGAGTCCCGGTACCCATGAAGCACAACGTCATCCTGGTGGTGCTCGACGGTCTCAACCATGAGGTCGCCCGGCATGCCATGGGGCATTTGCAGGCTTACGTCGGCGCAGGACGCGCGGCCCTCTACAAACTGGAATGTGAGTTGCCCGCCCTGTCCCGCCCGCTCTATGAATGCATCCTCACTGGCGTCGTGCCCATCGACAGCGGGATCGTGCACAACAACGTCTCGCGCCTGTCGAACCAGCGCAGCATTTTCCACTACGCCACCCAGGCCGGCTTGAGTACGGCGGCTGCGGCGTATCACTGGGTCAGCGAGCTCTACAACGTCTCGCCCTTCGTGGCCGGTCGTGATCGTCACACCGACAACCCCGATTTGCCGATCCAGTACGGGCATTTCTATTGGAATGACCACTACCCCGATTCCCATCTGTTCGCCGACGCCGAACACCTGCGCCAGCGCTACTTGCCGAACTTCCTGCTGGTGCACCCGATGAACATCGACGACGCCGGGCACAAGCACGGCCTCGACACCCCGCAATACCGCAACAGCGCCCGCTCGGCCGACATCAACCTGGCGGTCTACCTGCAAGACTGGCTCGACGCCGGTTACCAGGTGCTGGTGACCTCCGACCACGGCATGAACAACGACCGTTCCCACAACGGCCTGCTGGCCGAAGAACGGGAAGTACCGCTGTTCGTCCTGGGCAGCGGCTTCAGTTTCGATCCCGCCGCCAAGCCCCGGCAGACCGAACTGTGCGGCACCATTTGCCAATTGCTCGGCGTCGCCCACGACAAACCCTATTGCCAGGAGTTACTCAAGTGAACGCCATGACGCGCGGCAAATGGCTGGCAGCGTTGTGCCTGGTGCCCTTCGCGATTTTCTTCATCGTGTTCCAGATCGCCCCGCTGCTTTGGGTGCTGGTCAACAGCCTGGAATCGGAAAAGTTCGGCTGGGGCCTGGCCAACTTCAGCAAGATCTTCAGTTCCAAGTTCTACCTGCAAGCGATCCAGCACAGCCTGGAGATCAGCTTCTGGTCCAGTGTGTTCGGCATCGTCATCGCCGTGCTGGGCAGCTACTCCCTGCGCCAGGTGGATTCGCGGCTGCGCAACTTCGTCAACGCTTTCGCCAACATGACCAGCAACTTCGCTGGCGTGCCCCTGGCCTTCGCCTTCATCATTTTGCTCGGGTTCAACGGCAGCATCACGATCATGCTCAAACAGGCGGGGGTCATCGAGGATTTCAACCTGTACTCCAAAACCGGGCTGATCATCCTCTACACCTACTTCCAGATCCCCCTGGGCGTGCTGCTGCTCTATCCGGCCTTCGACGCCCTGCGCGAAGACTGGCGCGAATCCGCCGAGCTGCTGGGCGCCAACGGCTGGCAGTTCTGGCGCCACATCGGCTTGCCGGTGCTGACCCCGGCGCTGCTGGGCACCTTCGTGATCCTGCTGGCCAACGCCCTCGGCGCCTACGCCACGGTCTATGCGCTGACCACCGGCAACTTCAACGTGTTGCCGATTCGCATCGCCGCCATGGTCTCCGGCGATATTTCCCTCGACCCGAACATGGCCAGTGCCCTGGCCGTGATATTGGTGGCGTTGATGACCGTGGTCACCATCGTCCATCAGTTGCTGCTCAAGAGGAGCTACCATGTCTCGCGCTGAACCGGGCTCCGTCGGACTCTATCATCGGGCGGTGGTGTACCTGCTGTTCGCCATCCTGCTGCTGCCCCTGGCCGGCACGCTCGTCTACTCCATCGCCAGCAGTTGGTCGGCCACCGTGCTACCCAGCGGCTTCACGTTCAAATGGTATGTGCAGTTGTGGAGCGATCCGCGTTTTCTCCACGCCTTCGGCCAATCGCTGCTGGTCTGCGTCGGTGCGCTGGTGCTCTCGGTGGTGTTGATCCTGCCGTTGCTGTTCGTGGTGCATTACCACTTCCCCAGACTCGACGCGCTGATGAACATCCTCATCCTGCTGCCCTTCGCGGTGCCGCCGGTGGTGTCGTCGGTGGGGCTGTTGCAACTCTATGGCTCCGGGCCGCTGGCGATGGTCGGCACGCCATGGATCCTGATCGGCTGCTACTTCACCGTTGCCCTGCCGTTCATGTACCGGGCGATCACCAACAACCTGCAAGCCATCAACCTGCGCGACCTGATGGACGCCGCCCAACTGCTCGGCGCCAGCACCTTCCAGGCCGCATTCCTGGTGGTGCTGCCGAACCTGCGCAAGGGCTTGATGGTGGCGTTGCTGCTGTCCTTCTCGTTCCTGTTCGGCGAATTCGTGTTCGCCAACATCCTCGTCGGCACTCGCTATGAAACGCTGCAGGTGTACCTGAACAACATGCGCAACAGCAGCGGTCACTTCACCAGTGCGCTGGTGATTTCCTACTTCTTCTTCGTACTGGTCCTGACCTGGGCGGCCAACATCTTGAACAAGGACAAAAGCCAATGAGCTACGTCAGCGTCCAACACCTGCAAAAAAGCTACGCCGGCACGCCGGTGTTCAGCGACATCAATTGCGAGATCCGCAAGGGCGAATTCGTCACCCTGCTCGGCCCTTCCGGTTGTGGCAAATCCACGCTGTTGCGCTGCATTGCCGGCCTGACCGCAGTGGATGCCGGCCAGATCATCCTGGACGGGCAAGACATCGTCCCGTTGAGCCCGCAGAAACGCGGGATCGGCATGGTCTTCCAGAGCTACGCCTTGTTCCCCAACATGACCGTGGAACAGAACGTCGCCTTCGGCCTGCGCATGCAAAAAGTCGACGCCTCGGACAGCCACAAGCGTGTGCTGGAGATCCTGCGCCTGGTGGAGCTGCATGATTTTGCCGGCCGCTATCCCCATCAACTGTCCGGCGGCCAATGCCAGCGCGTCGCCCTCGCCCGCTCCCTGGTGACCCGGCCGCGCCTGTTGCTGCTGGACGAGCCGCTGTCGGCCCTGGATGCACGGATTCGCAAGCACTTGCGCGAACAGATCCGACAGATCCAGCGTGAGTTGGGCCTGACCACGATCTTCGTCACACACGACCAGGAAGAAGCCCTGACCATGTCTGACCGGATTTTCCTGATGAACCAGGGAAAGATCGTACAAAGCGGCGATGCCGAAACCCTTTACACAGCGCCAGTCGACGTCTTTGCCGCCGGTTTCATCGGCAACTACAACCTGCTGGACGCCGACAGCGCGACCAAACTGCTGCAACGGCCGGTGAGTGGCCGTATCGCCATCCGTCCGGAAGCCATCGAGCTGAGCCGCAACGGCGAGGCCGATGCGCTGATCCGCAGCCACAGCCTGTTGGGCAACGTGATTCGCTACCGGGTCGAGGCCCGTGGCGTGGAACTGGTGGTGGATGTACTCAATCGCTCGGCCGCCGACCTGCACCCCGATGGCGCACGCCTGTCACTTTCCATCGATCCGTCGGCGCTGTGTGAGGTAGCCTGATGGCTGTATCGATTTTGAAGCTGATCTTGAAGAGGAAAACGCGCTGATGGCCCTGGCAATTTTTGATCTGGACGAAACCCTGATCCACGGCGACTGCGCCACCCTCTGGAGCGAACAGATGGGGCGCCTGGGCTGGGTCGATCCCGAGTCGTTCATGCAGCGCAACAACGCGCTGATGGACGCCTACAGCCACGGCAAGCTGAGCATGGAAGAGTACATGGACTTCAGCCTGGAACCGATGATCGGCCGCACACCGGAAGAAATCGAGCACCTGGTGGCACCGTGGGTGGAAGACTTCATCGAGCCGATCATCTTCAGCGACGCCACCAAGACCATCGCCGAACACCGCAAGGCCGGCGACCGGATCCTGGTGATCTCGGCCTCGGGCACGCACCTGGTCAAGCCGATTGCAGAGCGCCTGGGCATCGACGAGATCCTGGCGATCGAACTTGAAGTGGCCCATGGGGTGTACAGCGGCAAGACCGTGGGCACCCTGACCTACCGCGAAGGCAAGATCGCGCGGCTGCTGGACTGGCTGGATGCCGAGGAGGAGAACCTGGAAGGCGCGAGTTTCTATTCCGACTCGCGCAATGACCTGCCGCTGTTGCTCAAGGTCGATCACCCGCACGCAGTGAACCCCGACCCGGTATTGAAGGCTCATGCCGAATCGGCCGGGTGGCCAATCCATACCTGGAAATAAGCCCTCTGTGGGAGCGAGCTTGCTCGCGATAGCGGTGGATCAGCCGGCATTGATTTATCTGATACACCGCCATCGCGAGCAAGCTCGCTCCCACAGGTTCAGGTTCAGGTTCAGCCCAACAGCAGCCACAGGCTCCAGCCGAGCAACAACACACCGCAGAGACGACTGAGCCAGAGTCCCTGCGGCAGGTTTTTCTCCAGCAAGATGAAGGCACCGATCACTGCCACCCAGAGCAGGTTCATCACGCCGACCACGAACAGCAGGCCCATCAGGGCCCAGCAGCAGCCCAGGCAGTAAGCGCCATGGGCCAGGCCCATGCGCCAGCCGCCGAGCACGTCGGGGCGCCAGTAGCTGAGCAGAAAATGCAGCGGCCCGCGACAATGCTCAAGGCAGACCGCCTTGCTTGGCAGCCATTGATAGACGCCTGCGACCAGCAGCAGGCCGGCGCCCAGCGCGGTACTGGTGCTGCGCATCCCCGGACTGAGCAGGGCGAGCTGCTCGAGCGCCCATTGCAGCGCCGTGGCGCCCAGGGCAAAACCGGCCCAGACCAGGACATAGGCGCCGCAGAACAGCAGCAGGGCCAGGTGTCGCTGCGGTGCCGGCATGCGCTTGCGCAGCATCTGCTGGTAGATCAACAGCATGGGCAAGGTGCTGGGCAGCATCATGCCGACCATCATCACCACCCACATCGCGAACATCAGCAGCCCATCGGCCAGGCTCCAGGGCATGAGCATGCCGCCCATTGCCGCATCAGCCATGCCACCCGGCGCACTCATGTCGCGAGCCATGCGCAACAGCAGCAGCCAGGCCAGGGCGGTCAGCGCGAGCAGGCAGAGCAGGAGCAGCCACTGCTCGCCTGTCAGTCGCTTGCTCGGCGTCACCGCCTGAGGTTCTGCCATTACGGCTCTATGCCATGGCCGGTGAAGTGCACGTGGGCGAGGTGGCTATGACTGCCCTGGGATTGCAGTTTGAGGGCTGAATGCGTCTGGTAGCTGCCGCTGGCCACTTCGGCCTCAAGGAACTCGAAGCCGTTGGGCAAGGACAGCCGGACTCGATGAGGTGAGCCGTCGACCGGGCTGCGGATCGGCTCGCCGCTGGCCTGCAGCACGCCTGGAATGTCCAGGTGCGCCAAGCGCTGATCGACATCGATGGAGAGGGTGATGGGCACGAACAGCGGTTCGAACGCTTCACTCATGGTGCTACTGAACACCTGAAACACGTTGGCCCCGGGGTCGCTCTCCAAGCCAGAAAGAATGGTCAGCAGGGCCTGGCGTTGCGCCTCGTCGGCGCGTTCATCGATGAACACCTGGCAACTGCCGTTGCCCTCATGGATGGCACCCGGCCAAGCGAAGGTGGCGGCCCAGCACAAACCGTCCAGCGCTACCTGATTGAAATACCCGTGTTCCACTCGCATCGACGCCACCGCCTGGCAGTGACCCTGGGTCGGGGGTGCATTGAATTGACAGGGGCAGCCCCAATTGCAGTTGCAGGCAATGAATTCGACGCCCTGCATGCGCCATTCGGCGATGGCCATAATCAACCTCTTCACCTGGCGGGTGAAATGAAAGCTGCGGTTACCCCATCCCCCATTAGTTAACGCTAGCAGGGCCCGCGCATCGGATACGGGCTGCCGACCGAAGGTGCAAGCCACCGTCGATAGGGATGAGGTTGCCAGTCATGTCGGCGCGGGCCTGCAAATGTTCCTGCAAATAAAGACATCTGTGGGAGCGAGCTTGCTCGCGATGGCTTTGGATCAGCCGGCATTGATTTAGCTGACACACCGCCATCGCGAGCAAGCTCGCTCCCACAGGGCCGAAATCAGCTCAGGCTCTCATCGATCACCAACACCAGCTTCCCGGACACCTGGTTGGTCGCCAGCTCCGCAAACGCCGCTTCGGCGTCCTTGATGGCGAAGGTCTTGGCCAGTTGCGGGCTCAGGCGCTTGTCGGCAAACAGCGGCCACACCTGTTGGCCCAGCTCGCTGATCAGGTCGGCCTTGAACTGCTCGTCACGGCTGCGCAAGGTCGAACCGAGCAATTGGATGCGTTTGCCCAGCACCTGCGCCAGATCGAGTTCGGTCGAGCGCCCGCCCATCAGACCGATCAATACCCAGCGGCCGTCAACTGACAAAAGTTTCACGTTGAGTTTGGCGTAGCTGCCGCCCACCGGATCGAGGATCACGTCGAACGGACCGAGATCGTTCAAACTCTCCAGGCCGTCGGTGCGCACCACGCCACCCTGGGCGCCCAGGGCCTCGCAATAGGCCAGCCGCTCGGTCGAACCGACACTGACCCAACATGGGTTGCCGAACGCCTTGCACAGCTGGATCGCGGCCGAACCGACGCCACTGGCCCCGGCGTGCAACAGTACTTTTTCACCCGGCTTGAGCGCCGCCAGCTGGAACAGGTTCAGCCACGCAGTGCCGTAGACCTCCGGCAGCGCGGCCGCTTCAGTCAATGACAGGCCCTCCGGCACCGGCAATACATGCCGGCCATCGACCACCACCTCCTCGGCCATCCCGCCGCCGGCCAGCAACGCGCAAACGCGGTCGCCCACCTGCCAGGACGAGCCCGGCCCGACCTCGCTGATCACCCCGGCGCACTCCAGCCCCAACACCTGGCTGGCGCCGGGTGGCGGCGGGTAAAGTCCGGCTTTTTGCAGCAAATCGGCCCGATTCAGGCCGGCGGCTGCCACACGAATACGAACTTGCCCGACATCACACGCCGGGCTCGGCTCATCTGCCCATACCACTTGGCCTTCAACGCCTTGCAATGCTTTCACGGTGCCTCCATAGTGAGTCTCGACTGGGCCCGCTGCTTCAACGCCGGGCTTTCTTGCATTATGCGCCCGGGCCACATGGAACCGGCGACTTCAAAGACGGCCTAATATGCGTTATCAATTGTCCCTGCGTCGAATCAGCATGAAGCATCTGTTCCCCAGTACCGCCCTCGCGCTAGTCATTGGCCTCGGCCTGTTACCGTTGTCGAACGATACGTTCGCAGCCAACAGCTGGGACAAGCTTCAGCCCGATCGTGACGAGGTGATTGCCAGCCTTAACGTGGTCGAGTTGCTCAAGCGCCATCACTACAGCAAGCCGCCGCTCGATGATGCGCGCTCGGTCATCATCTACGACAGCTACCTGAAGCTGCTCGATCCGTCGCGCAGTTATTTCCTGGCCAGCGACATCGCTGAATTCGACAAGTGGAAAACCCAGTTCGACGACTTCCTCAAGAGCGGCGACCTGAACGCCGGGTTCACTATCTACAAGCGCTATCTGGACCGCGTGAAGGCGCGTCTGGACTACGCCATTGCCGAGCTGAACAAAGGCGTCGACAAAATCGATTTCAATACCAAGGAAACCTTGCTGGTCGATCGCAAGGATGCCCCTTGGCTCAAAAGCACAGCCGAACTCGACGACCTGTGGCGCAAGCGCGTCAAGGACGAAGTGCTGCGCATGAAGATCGCCGGCAAGGACTCCAAGCAGATCCAGGAAACCCTGACCAAGCGCTACAAGAACCAATTGGTTCGCCTGGACCAGACCCGCGCCGAGGACATTTTCCAGGCGTACATCAACACCTTCGCCATGTCCTACGACCCGCACACCAATTATCTGTCGCCGGATAACGCGGAAAACTTCGACATCAACATGAGCCTGTCCCTGGAAGGCATCGGTGCGGTGCTGCAGAGCGACAACGACCAGGTGAAAATCGTGCGCCTGGTCCCGGCGGGCCCTGCGGACAAGACCAAACAGGTCAGCCCGGCGGACAAGATCATCGGCGTTGCCCAAGGCAACAAGGAAATGGTCGACGTGGTCGGCTGGCGCCTGGACGAAGTGGTCAAGCTGATCCGTGGTCCGAAAGGCTCGGTCGTGCGCCTGGAAGTCATCCCGGCCAGCAATGCGCCGAACGACCAGACCAGCAAGATCGTGTCCATCACCCGTGAAGCGGTGAAGCTGGAAGAACAGGCAGCGAAGAAATCGGTCCTCAACCTCAAGCAGGATGGCAAGGACTACAAGCTCGGCATCATTGAGATCCCGGCCTTCTACCTGGACTTCAAGGCCTTCCGCGCCGGGGATCCGGACTACAAGAGCACCACGCGCGACGTCAAGAAACTGCTGACCGAGCTGCAGAAGGAAAAAGTCGACGGCGTGGTCATCGACTTGCGCAACAACGGCGGCGGCTCCCTGCAGGAAGCCACCGAGCTGACCAGCCTGTTCATCGACAAAGGCCCGACCGTGCTCGTGCGTAACGCCGATGGTCGAGTGGATGTGCTGGAAGACGAAAACCCCGGTGCGTTCTACAAGGGGCCAATGGCCTTGCTGGTCAATCGCCTGTCCGCTTCTGCCTCGGAGATTTTCGCCGGCGCCATGCAGGACTATCACCGTGCGCTGATCATCGGTGGCCAGACCTTCGGCAAAGGCACCGTGCAGACCATCCAGCCGCTCAACCATGGCGAACTGAAGCTGACCCTGGCGAAGTTCTACCGGGTTTCCGGCCAGAGCACCCAGCACCAGGGCGTGCTGCCTGACATCGATTACCCGTCGATCATCGACACCAAGGAAATCGGTGAAAGCGCCCTGCCCGAAGCCATGCCGTGGGACACCATCCGGCCTGCGATCAAACCGGCCGTGGATCCGTTCAAGCCGTTCCTGGCCCAGCTCAAGTCCGAGCATGACACCCGCACGGCCCAGGATGCAGAGTTTGTCTTCATCCGCGACAAGCTGGCCCTGGCGCAGAAGTTGATGCTGGAGAAAACCGTCACCCTCAACGAAGCCGACCGTCGCGCGCAGCATGCCGACATCGAGGCCAAGCAACTGGTCATGGAAAACCTGCGTCGCAAGGCCAAGGGCGAAGAACCGCTCAAAGAGCTGAAGAAAGAGGACGAAGACCTGATCACCGAGCCAGAGAAAACCAAGCCGGAAGACGATGCCTACCTGAGCGAGACCGGGCGGATCCTGCTGGATTACCTGAAACTCAACACGGCGATCGCCAAGCACTAAGATGATGGCCATTTAATGGTGATGCTCGTCGGAGCGTCATCAAACTGACATCAGTCTGTCGTGAAATACAGGACTGGGTGCCGCGCACCCGGTCCTTTTTTTATCGCCAGAGATTGCCATGACCACGACAGAACAGCTGAGTGCCTTGAGTTCGATCCTGGCTCAAAGCGGTTTGCACAGCCTGTTCCAACCGATCATCTGCCTTTCCGAACGGCGCATCGTGGGTTATGAAGCCTTGACCCGCGGCCCCTCCAACAGCCCGTTGCACTCCCCCATCGCGCTACTTTCCGTGGCGCGCCAGGCCGGCCGCCTCAGCGAACTGGAACTGGCCTGCCGCCGCAGCGCCTGCCAGCGCTTCAATGAGCAAAAACTCCCGGGCAAGCTGTTTCTCAACGTCTCGCCCGAGTCGCTGCTGGAGTCCGCGCACCAGACCGGGCGCACACTGCAACTGCTGCAGGACCTCGGCATTGCCCCCAGCCAGGTCGTGATCGAACTGACCGAACAAACCCCTATCGATGACTTCCAGCTCCTGCAAACCGCGCTGCATCATTATCGCGCGATGGGTTTCTCGATTGCCCTGGACGACTTGGGCGCCGGTTATTCGAGCCTGCGGCTGTGGTCTGAATTGCGGCCCGACTATGTGAAGATCGACCGGCATTTCATCGACGGCATCCACCAGGACGCCCTCAAGCGCGAGTTCGTGGGCTCGATCCTGAAAATCGCCCGGGCCTCCCGCGCCCAGGTGATTGCCGAGGGAATCGAACTGCCGGAAGAACTGGCGGTGCTGATCGAAATGGGCGTCGACCTGGTCCAGGGCTATCTGCTGGCCCGGCCTCAGGAACAACCGTCACGCGATGCCAGGGCGCTGATGCCCAAGCAGGACAGCGGCGTGGCGACGTTGAACGATGAGGTCAACGACCTCAGTGCGCTGCTCAACGAACAACCGGCAGTGGCCCACAACACACCGACAGCCACCGTGCTGGAAGCATTTCGGCGCCAGGCCAACCTCAACTCCCTGGCGGTGCTGGATGATCAAGGGCAGCCCTGCGGCATCGTTCATCGCCATTCGCTCTCGGATGCCTTGCTCAAGCCCTTCGCCACCGACCTGTTCGCCCGCAAACCCATCAGCCGCTTGATGAGCGACGACTTTCTCGCCGTGGAGTTGAACCAGTCGCTGCAACAAGTCAGCCGCCTGATCACCAGCCGCGCCCGACAACGCATCGAAGAAGACTTCATCATCACCCTCAACGGCGGTTACCTGGGCCTGGGCCGGGTGATCGATGTGCTCAAGCTCATCACCGAACTGAAAATCCAACAGGCCCGCTACGCCAACCCCCTGACCCTGCTGCCGGGCAACGTCCCGATCCAGCAATGCCTCACGCGCCTGCTGCAACAACGGCAGGAATCGGTGATCTGCTACGTGGACATCGACAGTTTCAAACCCTTCAACGACATCTACGGCTACGGTCGCGGCGACGAAGTCCTGCTGTGCCTGGCCCAATGCCTGAACGAACGCATCGATCCCAGCCGCGACTTCGTCGGCCACATCGGCGGCGACGACTTCCTGCTGGTCCTCGGCCCGGAAGACTGGCGCAGACGCCTGGACCAGCTCCTCAGCGACTTCCAGACCCACTGCCGCCGCTTCTACCGCCCCGAACACCTGGAGTCGGGATGCTTTACAGCGTTGAACCGACAGGGCGTTCGACAGGAGTTCGCGTTGTTGTCATTGTCGATTGGGGTAGTGCACCTGCGCGCCGAGGCCTGTGAGGAATTGGATGCCAGCCAGTTGGCGGAACTGGCTTCGCAGGCCAAGCATCATGCCAAGGAGATTTTGGGAGGGAGTGTGTATTTGGTGGAGGGTTTGGCTGGGCGGGAGTCTGTGGTGGCGTTGGGTTTGACGGTGTGAAACATCTGGCGCGGCCCCGTGGCGAGGGAGCTTGCTCCCGCTGGGCTTTGTAGGAGCTGGCGAAGCCTGCGATCTTTTGATCTTGCTCTTTCGCTTGAGATTCAACTGTCAGGGAAAAGATCGCAGCCTCGCTTCGCTCGGCAGCTCCTACAGGCCCAGTAGGAGAAGGCTCCCTCGGCACGAAAAACGGTGCGGTGGTGGGGTGATTAAACATTTGCCTTATCTGAACTACCAGGTTGCAGGATCTTCCTGGCTGGCTTTATCAAGCTCCTCGCTCCACTCTTCTGCTAGATACTTATAGATATCCTCAAAGAAAACTCTGAAATCCTCCATTTCATCCCATCCCGGCGGAAGGGCTGAATGTGAAACCACTTCGTGTTCGAACACCTCACCGAAGTCATACTCCGGATCGTCGAGTGCAATTGCGAGCACACAAAAAAATAAAAATTTGTGACGATAGCTTAGATTTCTAAAACGATGGATCACGTACTTATAAATCAACTCTTTCCGATCGTCAGCATTATTGAGATCGAACTGCGACAGTTCCTCCCCCAGAGTCTCTTCACAGTCATATATCTCGAAGCCGCCGAGAAAATGTCCGACCAGAGGATCATAGGGACGATCAAGAAACGGATGCATCAACATCAAAACCTCCTACGGGATAAGCGGTGACCGGACGTAGCGTTTCGTAATCGAATCTGACTTCGAATACATTAATTTCGCTTTGAAATATTGGATTCTCTCTGTCATTTACGTTGGGTATGTATCCCTGCCCAACCTTGGGCATATACATGCGCACGACTGGATTCCCTCTTTTGTCTTCGCCGGTAAAACGTGGAAGACCTCTGGCTTCGCGGGTCAGTGCTTCATTTATGGCTTGATGCTGTATTCGAAAACTATTGAATTTGGTGCTACAGTTGGCTCTCCACTGCCTTTGCCTTGAGAATTTCACGTTTTCGGTGCGAGCTTCCGATGAGCTTTCATCAGACATGTACGAACCATATCTTTTTGTTTTCTTCAAACAACTGCCTCCCTAAATCATGTCATTGAACTGAATCTAAATGATATCGACGCAGACAACCCAATAAAATCTTCATAAATTGACGCGAATCCTTAACATCATCATCAAAATAGGTCGTTATCTTAGAAAAGATCTCATCAAAATCGGATCCCCCCTCCAAATAAAACGAAATTTTTTCGATAAACCATTCACGCTCATGACTTTGAAATGCCAAAAAATCCGGCTTAAGCAAGTGATCAAATAATTCCGCCAACTCAGAGTCTGAGTTAACATCCTTCGAAACGATATACGCCTCTCTAGCCTCATCTATTGTATTTTCAATATCAAATACAAAAAGGAGACTTCTTAGCACAACCATATCAGACGACTTCGTCATCATTCAAATTCCGTGTAGCTAGTTATTGGAAAACCTGCATTATTCAGTATCACTACTGCTTTCGTTTGTTGCCCATACTGCAATCCTTCTTTCTTGTAACCTTCCCCTATCGTTTTTCCAAATTCAATCGGCTCGCGAGATTGTTGAAGGCCGCTTTGCCTAAAAACTAGTTTCGCCCTATATATAGCGTTCAATTGATCTCTATGGCTTATGAAGCGTGTCGCTGCAGAGGGAATCTTCGCCTGACCTATTTTATTGCCTTGGGTATAAATTTCTATTTCGCCTGTTCCAGGATTTCGCCCTGTCGTAACGCGTTCCAGCTGAGCATCCGTCGTAGTTTGAGCACCGTGTTTTTGTAAGAAATGCGCTTTGTCGATAGATCGCTCCATTTCATCCAAGCGCCGGTAGGCATTCGCCTCCGCCAACTCATCAATCCGCGCCCGCCGCTGCTCCGCCGTCATCGGCAGCCGCGGTTCCCCCTCATCCACCCCAACCTTAACCGCCGGATCCTGCTCCCCAACCGCCGGCCTACACCCACCCTTCCCCGGACAATCCACCAACCCCAACGGATCCACCCACCCCGTCGGGTTCAGGGTGTACCGATACCCATTGAGCCCACCCACCAACTTGCTCGGGTCGGGCGTCAGGTAACGGCCAGTCTCGGGATTGTAGTAGCGGTGCCGGTTGTAGTGCAGGCCGCTTTCGGGGTCGAAGTATTGGCCCTGGAAGCGCAGCGGTTGCTCAAGC
>NZ_JBFREY010000041.1:0-44005 GCF_052114545.1 Pseudomonas sp. KB_12
ATGGACGAGTACGAGGCTAAAAGCCGTGATCGTCAGCTTAGAGCTTTGCAGCGCAAGGCTACAAAGTTGGGTGTCCGATTGGTTGCGGCTTAAAAAAGCTTTAAGAACAAGGGGATGGATTTTGTTTGATGAGAGCTTGCTCCCGCTGGAGTGCGAAGCGCTCCTGATCCTGATCCAGGCCAAACGCTTTTGGGGCTGCTACGCAGCCCAGCGGGAGCAAGCTCCCTCGCCACAGGGGTTGCGTCGGGCTCAATCCCCCTTCGGCAATTCGATCAGGAACCGCGTCCAGCCATCGGCCGATTCACAGCGAATCTGCCCGCCATGGGCGCGGATGATCGAGCGGGTGATGGCCAGTCCGAGGCCCGCGTGTTCGCTGCTGCCCTCCTGGCGGGCCGGGTCGGCGCGATAGAAGCGGTCGAACAGGCGCGGCAGCAAGTCCGCTGCAATCCCCTCGCCGCTGTTCTCCACGCTTATGCTCACCCTTTGAGACGCATCGACAATGCGCACCCGCACTTCGCCGTCAGCGGGGGTGAAGCGCAGCGCATTGTCCAGCAGGTTGGAGAGCGCCCGGCGCAACATGTTGCGGTCACCCTCGATGCGCCCATCGCCCTCACGGCTCAGGCGTACGTTGGTGTCTTCGGCCAGCGGCGCGAAGAAGTCCAGCAGCACGTCCACCTCTTCGGCCAATCGCAGCGGTTCACGATTGAGCGCCAGCAAGCCGTGGTCGGCCTTGGCCAGGTACAGCATGTCGTTGACCAGTTGCGCCATCCATTGCAGTTCTTCGAGATTGCTGTGCAACGCCTCGCGGTAATCCTCCAAGGGGCGTTCGCGGGTGAGGGTGACCTGGGTGTGGGTCAGCAGGTTCGACAGCGGTGTGCGCAATTCATGGGCGATGTCGGCAGAAAACGCTGAAAGCCGCTGAAACGCATCGTCGAGGCGTCCGAGCATGGCGTTGATGCTGTGGGCCAATTCCGCCAGTTCGGCGGGCATTTGCTCTTCGGGCAGTCGGGCGTTGAGTGAGCGGGCCGAGACACTGCCGGCAATGGCGCCCATGCGCCGCAAGGGGCGCAAGGCCCGCCGGGCGGCCCAGGCACCCAGCAGGGCGGTGGCCAGGGCCGAGAGGCCGACGGTCAGCCAGATCAGGCGCTGCATGCGTTGCAGGAAGTGCTGGTGGTGGGTGATGTCCAGCAGCAGGGTCAGCTGCGGCGAATTGGCTCGATCGGGATACAGCGGCGCATTCAATACACGGTAATCAGTGTCGGCATCGCTGAGGGTCGACAGGCCGGGCCGCTCTGGCAATTGCGCTGGAATCCGGATCGAGCTGTCGTACCAGCGCACACCATCGCTGCCCTTGATGCGCAGCGCCAGGTCGGCCTGGCGGCTCAATTCATCTTCCAGGCGCGCCTGGGTCTGCTCAGCGTCGAGGTCTTGCAGGGCCCGGCGCAGGCCGATCAACTTGCCTTCGAGCAGTTGCTGGTCCAGTTCGATGAAGTGCGCCTCGCTGCCACGGCTGAACAACACCCCGGCGAACAATGACACCACGGCGGTGCAGGCGGCGAACAGCAGCGCCAGGCGGCTGCTCAGCGACAACCGCCTCACAGGCTGCGCTCTTCAAGCACATAACCCATGCCCCGCACGGTATGGATCAGTTTGCTGGGGAAGTCGTCGTCAATCTTGATTCGCAGGCGTCGTATCGCGACTTCGATGACGTTGGTGTCACTGTCGAAATTCATGTCCCAGACCTGGGACGCGATCAGCGATTTGGGTAGCACTTCGCCCTGGCGGCGCAGGAGCATTTCCAGCAAGGCGAATTCCTTGGCGGTGAGGTCGATGCGCCGGCCGCCGCGTTCGACACGACGGCGGATCAGGTCCAGGCGCAAGTCGGCCAGTTGCAGGCTGGTTTCCTGTTGCGTCGAACTGCCTCGACGCAACAGGCTGCGTACCCGCGCCAGCAACTCGGAAAAGGCAAAGGGCTTGACCAGGTAATCATCGGCGCCCAGCTCCAGGCCGTGTACGCGATCCTGTATCGCATCCCGCGCGGTGAGAAACAGCACCGGTGTCTCCAGCCCGGCGCCACGGACAGCTTGCAGGATCTGCCAGCCATCGCGGCCGGGCAACATCACGTCGAGGATCAGCAGGGCGTATTCACCGCTCAAGGCCAGTTGCTGGCCGGTGATGCCATCGGCCACCAGGTCGGCATTGAACCCGGCTTCACCCAGGCCCTGGCGCAGGTATTGGCCGGTTTTGGTTTGGTCTTCGACGATCAGCAGTTTCATGGGCAGCTCAGGGCATGGTTTGAACGTGGGCGTTATACCGCGGCGGCCGGGCTCGTGGCACAACCTGACAGAGTTGTAATGCAACTGTCAGTCAATTGGCAGCCGCACCGATCTAGAGTCTTGGGCAAGTTGAACCTTACCTTGTCGGAGTATGAACATGTTGATGGTAAACCGTCTGATCCTGGCCGCCTCCGCGTGGGTATTGAGTAGCTCGTTGTGGGCATCGCCCGGTGCGCACTTTGATTTCGGCCAGCCCGCACCGGCGGCCAAGGCCAGTCGCACCATCGAGGTGGTGATGGGCGACATGTCGTTCAATCCTGGCACGCTGGATATCAAGGCAGGCGAGACGGTGCGGTTTGTACTGATCAATAAAGGCCAGTTGTTGCACGAATTCAACCTCGGTAACGCCGCGATGCATGCCCAACACCAGCAGGAAATGCTCAAGATGCAACAGAGCGGCATGTTGACACCCACCGGGATGAAACCGGGAATGGACCATGCCTCGATGAATCCGGCCTCGATGGAGCACGGTGGTAAAGACCGCATGATGGGCCACGACGACGCTAACAGCGTGCTGGTTGAGCCGGGCAAGTCCGCCGAGCTGACCTGGGCTTTTGACAAGGCTACCCGGCTGGAATTTGCCTGCAATGTCCCCGGTCATTACCAGGCCGGGATGAAGGGCGACCTGACAGTCAGTCAGTAAGCACTCAAAGGCTGCGGCAAAGGCTGATAGAATCGGCTGATTCTTCAGTCAGGTTTCCGTCATGCATCCCGCAGCCGAACATTCGCCGCTGGGCAAATCCAGCGAATACATCGCCACGTACACGCCGTCACTGCTGTTCCCGATCCCGCGCACGGCGAAATGGGCGGAACTGGGCCTGACGGCCGAGACCCTGCCGTACAAGGGCGTGGATTTCTGGAACTGCTTCGAGCTGTCGTGGCTGCTGCCGTCCGGCAAGCCGGTGGTGGCCATCGGTGAATTCGCGATCCCGGCGGATTCGCCGAATATCATCGAGTCCAAATCCTTCAAACTGTACCTCAACTCCTTGAACCAGACCCCGTTCGCCGATACCGCGAGCCTGGAAGCGACCCTGCGCCAGGACCTGTCGGCGGCTGCCGGCAAAGCAGTGGGCGTGCGGATCCGCAGCCTCAAGGACGTGGAGCGTGAAGGCATCGTGGCGTTGCCCGGTACGTGCATCGACGATTTGGACATCAGCGTCGACTCCTACGCGCACCCGCGCCCGGAACTGCTGCGTTGCGATGCTTCGCGCATCGTCGAGCAAAGCCTGCACAGCCACTTGCTCAAGTCCAACTGCCCGGTGACCAGCCAGCCAGACTGGGGCAGCGTGGCGGTGGAATATCGCGGCGCGGCCCTGGACCCCGCCAGCCTGCTGGCCTACATCGTCAGCTTCCGCCAGCATTCGGATTTCCATGAGCAGTGCGTGGAGCGGATCTTTCTCGACCTGCAGCGCTTGCTCAAGCCGGAAAAGCTGACGGTGTACGCGCGGTATGTGCGTCGGGGCGGGTTGGATATCAACCCGTATCGCAGCACCGAAGACGTGCAACTGCCCAACCACCGCCTGGTCCGCCAATAAACGTTCCTTGTGAAAGTGAGCTCTTGTGGGAGCGAGCTTGCTCGCGATGAGTCCGGTACATTCGACATTGATGTCAGCTGACACACCGCTATCGCGAGCAAGCTCGCTCCCACAGGGAATGCGGTTCAGTTTTGTGAAACTAAAAAGCCCCGCTAGCGACAGCAGGGCTTTTTGCATTTAAAGGGTTCAGATCCCCATATTGCCCAACGCTTGCACGATGTTGCGCAAGGTCCCGGCAAGGGTGGGGTGTTCCACCTCGAAGCGTTCGACAGCCAGGTTCACATTGTCGGCGAGGTTGTTGTCCGGTGCTTTGGTTTCCAACTCAAGCTCAAGTTCGATCTTTTGCATCAGCGCGTGCAGGTCATCGCGCTCGACTTCGGAAAGCGGTGGATTCTGGTCCAATTGCTCGCGCAGTTTGTTGAGCTGTTCTTGCAATTCGCGGGCAGGCATTGGCGTACTCCCTTTATTGATAGGCACAGCCATGGACCGCGACAGTGTGTCAAAAGTCCGTGGCTTGCCTTAAGAGTAATCCACACTCACGCTCCCTGCATGATCCCGGTCATGGCTTCTCGCCTTTGAGTCGGCGCAGGCTGATGTCCGCCAGACAGGTGTCGAGTTCGCCCAGGTGATCGATCACCGAATGCACCCCCAGGCCGAACAATTGCACGGTGGCCTTGGCGCGCTTGGTTTCCCGTTCCTGTTGGCTCAGCGCCTGCCATTCGCCAGGCGCCAGGCCACACAGCGAGCCGCAGGACGCCAGGCCGATGGTCCACAAACCGGCGTTGAGCCCTGACTGCAACAACCGGGGTTCGCCACTGACCAACACGCAACCGTCCAGTTGCTGGACGTTCAGCGCCATCAGCGCCTGCCAGCAGGCATGTGGTGCTGGCCAAGGATTATTTGTTGCTGGAAGTTGCGGCGGTTTGATCCACGTCGGCAATGAGGCCGCCAAGGCATGACTGACGGCAGGCGGCAGTTCGTCGAGCCAGGCGCAGGGAATTTCCTGGCGCTGCAGGTGGTGCAAGCTCTCCAGGGCGCCCGGTGTTGGCTGCGCATGCTCGACTGGCGCTGCCCCTGGTTGACGGATGCGTGCACCGAAATCCACCAGGCATCCGCTCAGGCCAAACAGTACGGCGGTCAGGCTGGGGGCGAGGAGGGGCAGGGCTTCGGCGCGGGGCATGGGAACGTCCTTGAAATAACCTGCAGCCTAAAGGGCCTCGATGACAGTCCGGTGACAGTGAAATGAAGGGTGCCAGTCGTGGAAACGTCCTACGGCCTACTTGTTTTTTCGGTGCTGCCTATCCACGCGTTCCGTCTTATACTAGCCACCTTACCGCCTGGGCTCGGCGCCCTTGCCTGATTAATCCAAGGAGTTTTCCCCTATGCGCTGGAGCCATCGTCTAGCTCAGCTGTGTTTGTCAGCCAGCGTCGTGCTGGTTCCGTTCGCCGCCCAGGCCGCCACGGAAGAAGATCCTTGGGAAAGCATCAACCGTCCGATCTTTACCTTCAACGACACCATTGATACCTACGCGCTCAAGCCACTGGCCCAGGGTTATCAATACGTGACGCCGCAGTTCCTCGAAGACGGCATTCACAACATGTTCCGCAACATCGGTGACGTGGGCAACCTGGCCAACAACGTGCTGCAGGCCAAGCCGGCCGCTGCCGGGGTCGACACCGCCCGGTTGATCTTCAACACCACCTTCGGCCTGCTGGGCTTTTTCGATGTGGGCACCCAGATGGGCCTGCAGCGCAGCGATGAAGATTTTGGCCAGACCCTGGGCTACTGGGGACTGGGCAGCGGGCCATATGTAATGCTGCCGCTGCTGGGGCCAAGCACCCTGCGTGACGCGCCGGCCAAGCTGGTCGATGACTACACCGCCCCGTATCGTTATATCGATAACGTCTCGGTGCGTAACTCCATTCGAGGCCTGAACGTCGTCGACACCCGCGCCAGCCTGTTGTCGGCCGAGAAGATGGTGAGCGGCGACAAGTATGTCTTCATCCGCAACGCCTACCTGCAAAACCGCGAATTCAAGGTCAAGGATGGCCAGGTCGAAGACGATTTTTAATTCCGACCTGTAAAACCACGAAGGCGGCCCACAAGGCCGCCTTCTGTGCTTTTGGCGTCGTGTTTGAGCGGGTTTCATCCTTCCATTGAGTTACGCTTCGCTCGGTTCTTATAACTCTCTGTACTTTGACAAATAAAGACGGCAAGCGGCTATCTGCCTGAGCTTGAAACGCCCCGCGGATGGGAGTACCGTCTGCGCCTTAGAAGGGCACCTCTGATGTAGTTGTGTGTAGGGCAAAGGCCTGAAACCGGTACGACAGAGAGGCTAGAAAGCGAATCCAGTAGTGCGTGCAAGGCCAGACGGCCCAGCCCGCTACGCCAACCTAATTCTGGCGCCGTTTGCCCACATGCCAAAAACCAGTGCCACGCTGCTGATAATCGATGATGACGAAGTGGTGCGAGCCAGTCTCGCAGCCTACTTGGAAGACAGTGGTTTCAGCGTCCTGCAGGCCAGCAATGGCCAACAGGGTCTTCAGGTATTCGAGCAAGACAAGCCCGACCTGGTCATCTGCGACCTGCGCATGCCGCAGATGGGCGGACTCGAACTCATTCGCCAGGTCACCGAGATTTCCTCGCAGACTCCGGTGATCGTGGTTTCGGGCGCGGGCGTGATGAACGACGCGGTCGAGGCGTTGCGCCTGGGCGCGGCGGATTACCTGATCAAGCCCCTTGAAGACCTTGCGGTGCTCGAGCACTCGGTGCGCCGGGCCTTGGACCGTTCGCGCCTGTTGGTCGAAAACCAGCGCTACCGCGAGAAGCTGGAAACCGCCAACCGCGAGCTGGAAGCCAGCCTGAACCTGTTGCAGGAAGACCAGAACGCCGGGCGCCAGGTGCAGATGAACATGCTGCCGGTCAGCCCCTGGACTGTCGACGGTTTCCGTTTTGCCCACCAGATCATTCCGTCGTTGTACCTGTCGGGCGATTTCGTGGACTATTTCCGGGTCGACGAGCGGCGAGTGGCGTTCTACCTGGCGGACGTTTCCGGCCATGGCGCTTCTTCGGCATTCGTCACGGTGCTGTTGAAGTTCATGACCACGCGCCTGTTGTTCGAGTCCAAGCGCAATGGCACTCTGCCAGAGTTCAAGCCTTCTGAAGTCCTTGGGCATATCAACCGAGGCCTGATCAGTTGTAAGCTGGGCAAACACGTCACAATGGTCGGTGGAGTCATCGACGAGGAGACTGGTTTGTTGACCTATAGCATCGGCGGTCACCTGCCTTTGCCTGTGTTGTATACGCCAGACAGTGTGCGTTACCTGGAAGGGCGTGGTTTGCCGGTGGGCCTGTTCAACGAGGCCACCTACGAAGACCACGTACTGGAATTGCCGCCGACATTCAGCCTGACGCTGATGTCTGATGGCATTTTGGACCTTTTGACAGAACCTACACTCAAAGAGAAAGAAGCGGCCTTGCCTGAACGGGTGAGTGCAGCGGGCGGCAGCCTGGAAGGCTTGCGTCAAGTGTTTGGATTAGCCACGCTCGGGGAGATGCCGGATGATATCGCCCTGTTAGTGTTGAGCAGGAACCTTTGATGAGTACCGGTAGAATCCAGTTCGCCGAGCAGGACGGCACCTTTGTCCTGAAGTTTGTCGGTGAAGTGCGCCTGACCCTGTGTTCGGCGCTGGATGCGACTATTGAGCGGATCTTCACCTCGCTGAACTTCAGCGCCATCGTGATCGACCTGACCGAAACCCGCAGCATCGACAGCACCACATTGGGCCTGCTGGCTAAACTGTCGATCCTGTCGCGGCAGAAGGTCGGCCTGCTGCCGACAGTCGTCACCACCCACAACGACATTACCCGTCTGCTGCAATCGATGGGCTTCGACCAGGTGTTCAACATCGTGGGCGACCCTGTGCCGTGCCCGGAATGCCTGGACGACCTGCCTGACCAGGACCAGTCCGAAGAAGAAGTGCGGATCAAGGTGCTCGAAGCCCACAAGATCCTGATGGGGCTCAACGACTCCAATCGTGAAGCCTTCCATGACCTGGTGAATGCGCTGGAAGGGCCTTGACCCCTGGGTTTTGCTTAGGCAGACCGGCCCCATCGTCGGAACGCCGCCCGGAGCAAGCTCGCTCCCACATTGGAATGCATCACCTGTGGGAGCGAGCTTGCTCGCGATAGCGTCTATCGATCCGCCACATCCCTCAGGCCAAGCCGCACAAAAAAGGGCGAACCCACCAAGGTTCGCCCTTTTTGCATACCTTGTGAATCAGCTCAAAGCTTGGCTTGCAGCAACGCCTCCAGCTTCTCCTGGTCCCGGGCAAACTGACGAATACCTTCCGCCAGTTTCTCGGTCGCCATGGCGTCCTCGTTGGACAACCAGCGGAACTGCGTTTCATTGAGGATCAAGCGCGCTTCCCCGGCTTGCCCTGGCGCCAGCTTGCGCTCCAGCTTGCCTTCGTCGGCGGCCAGTTTTTCCAGCAGGTCCGGGCTGACGGTCAGGCGGTCGCAGCCGGCCAGTTGCTCGATCTGGTTGAGGTTGCGGAAGCTCGCGCCCATGACCACGGTCTTGTAGTCATTGGCCTTGTAGTAGTTGTAGATGCGCGTCACCGACTGCACGCCCGGATCATCAGCGCCGGTGTAGTCGTTGCCATTGGCTTTCTTGTACCAGTCGTAGATACGGCCCACGAACGGCGAAATCAGGAACACCCCGGCATCGGCGCAGGCGGCAGCCTGGGCGAAGGAGAACAGCAGGGTCAGGTTGCACTGGATGCCTTCACGCTCCAGCTGCTCGGCGGCACGAATGCCTTCCCAGGTGGAAGCGATCTTGATCAGCACGCGCTCGCGGCCAATGCCGGCCTTGTCGTACAGATCGATCAGGCGATGCGCACGCTTGAGCATGGCCTCGGTGTCGAACGACAGGCGCGCGTCCACTTCAGTGGAGATACGCCCAGGGATCACTTTCAGAATTTCTTGCCCGACCGCCACGGCAAAACGGTCGCTGGCCAGGCCCACATCGCCCTTGCAGTCCGCCACGCAGGCGTTCAGCTGCTCGGCATAACCTTGAATGGCCGAGGCCTTGAGCAGCAGGGAAGGGTTGGTGGTAGCGTCCACGGGTTTGACGCGGGCGATGGCCTCGAAGTCGCCGGTATCGGCCACAACGGTGGTGAACTGTTTGAGTTGTTCCAGCTTGGAAGTCATGAGCGTGCTCTGTCCTATGGGTCCGTTGACATTACCCGAGGGCCGGCAGCCACTCAAGGGCGTGAAGGGGTATCGACGGGCCCCAGCGGCAACAACCTGAAAACGGCTGTTTGAAAGGCCGGGGCGGTATCGGTAGATACGATGCCAAAACAGCGCGCAGGTTCAAAGCAAGTGACGGTTAACGCCCTTCCAGCAGTTGCCCCGCCTGATCCAGCAGCGCCAATGGATCCTTGGTTTTGTGAATGTCCACCGACAACAACTGCCGAAACCGCCGCGCCCCCGGGAACCCGGTGCCCAGGCCCAACACGTGACGAGTGATGTGATGCATCGCCCCGCCAGCGGCCAGGTGATCGGCGATATAAGGCCGCAATTGCGCCAGCGCCTCGGCCCGGGTGATGATTGGCGCGGTGCTGCCAAACAGCTGTTGATCCACCTCGGCCAGCAGATACGGGTTGTGATAGGCCTCGCGCCCCAGCATCACACCGTCGAAGGTCTGCAAATGCTCGTGGCACGCCTCCAGCGTCTTGATCCCGCCGTTGAGCACAATCTCCAACTCCGGGAAATCCGCCTTCAACCGCGCAGCCACGTCATAACGCAGCGGCGGGATATCGCGATTCTCCTTCGGCGACAACCCCTCCAGGATCGCAATCCGCGCATGCACGGTAAAACTCGTGCAACCGGCCTCACGCACCGTCCCGACAAACTCACACAACTGCTCGTAACTGTCCCGCCCATTGATCCCGATGCGATGCTTGACCGTCACCGGAATCGACACCGCATCGCGCATGGCCTTCACACAGTCAGCCACCAAATCTGGATGCCCCATCAGGCAGGCGCCGATCATATTGTTCTGCACCCGATCGCTGGGGCAGCCGACGTTGAGGTTCACCTCGTCGTAACCGTGCTCCTGGGCCATACGGGCACAGGCGGCCAGGTCGGCTGGGACGCTGCCGCCCAGTTGCAGGGCTAGCGGGTGTTCGGATGGGTGGTGGCGCAGGAAGCGTTCGTGGTCGCCGTTGAGTAGCGCGCCGGTGGTGACCATTTCGGTGTAGAGCAGGGCGTGCTTGGAGAGGATGCGTAGGAAGAAGCGACAGTGGGCGTCGGTCCAATCCATCATCGGGGCGACGGAGAAGCGGCGGGAGAGCGGGGCAGTTTGTAGGGGCATTGGGAATCTGAATCAGCGAGGCGGATGGCACAGTTTATCAGGGAAGGGCAGGAGGTGTTGGGAGAGCAATATTGCGCCGGATTCACCAGTTGGTGCGGGGGCGTTGTCGAGTGTGGAATACGCCGAGGATTTGGAGGCGATCACCGTGTACGCGGTACGGAATCAGGTAAGACCAGTTTGGGACCGCCCATTCCCGCGTCTGTTTGACTCGTCCTTCTCGACCCATTGCGGGAAACTGAGCCAATTTGTCTACGCTGGCGAAGATCGCTTCGGAGAAGTCGTCAGCAGCCTTGGGGTTTTCAAGTGCAATATAGCTGGCTTCGTCCTCCAGGTTTTTGAGTGCTTTTTCCAGCCACTCAACCTGCATTCTGACTCCAGCGCCGAGCACGCATCGCTGCCACTTGCTCATCGGTAGCAAATTTGCCTTGGTCAGCTTCCTTTACGGCAAGTTCGATCTGTGTGGTCAGCGCTTTTTCGTGTTCGATGAAGTCGCGAAGAACGTCCATCGCCAAGTAGCTCGCACTTTGGCCGTTGGTCTTGGCCAGATCGGCGAGGGAGTTCGATAGGTCTTCGGGCAGATTCAGGGATATGCCGGACATGGCAGCCTCGATGGTCGACGTTTTCGGGCATCTTACACCGTTGACCGAGCGCTTGAATCAGCAGGCCGTCGCAAGGTGTGTCTCGACGTGAATTGTTCCCCTCGTGCGCTGATCTGAAAAAGCCTCACAGACGCCGCCGTCCCGGGGGTAAATGTGGGATATGGAATGGCATGACATTGATCTCACACCGAGGATCAAAGCCAATGAGACTGCCCCATTCTCATTGGCCCATGCTTATGCTGATTATGGTTTCGGTTTGGATGTCTACCAGGCTCAATGCACCGTCGGAAAATGAGCAGCCGGTATCGATATAAACGACGTTGCCCAGGCGTATAACACTGGGTACTGTTGAGTGCCCAACATAGAGCCGGTCTATGCCTTTGATGGACGTGTGGTCTTGTTGCTCGATTTTCTCTCTTGCATACAGCGCTGTTTTCAAGGCGTGCCGCTGATGTGGCTCCCCAGAACTTCCAGTGATAGCGTCTTTGGCTTCCTGCCAGCCATCGTTATTTTGGATGACAGGGGCTTCGGCATGGACTATTCCAATTGTTTGATCGTTTGAAAGTTTGATTTCAATGATCAGTGGAAGTGCTTTCAGGGCTTTTGATAGTGCTTGCTGAATGTCGGGTTGTAACTCGTAGAGCCAGGCACCCCCGTTTCGGATATGTCGGGGTATGTCCCCATGGCCGGAGATGCAGTCAATAAGCATCTGCTCATGATTGCCGCGTATGGCGTGGAACCAAGGCTTCTCAAGCCAGTTCAATACGTCTATGGAGTCGGGGCCGCGGTCGATGAGGTCGCCCACGGAAAAGATGCGATCCAGCTCAGTGTTGAAGTCTAGTTTGTTTAAGGCTGCTGTTAGAAGTTTGAAATGCCCGTGAATGTCGCCCACCACAAAGTCGCGACCTTTTTTGTTGGGTGGGAAAGATCTCGTCCTGTACATTTTCAGTGCTTCAGCAGATGTTGATTGGCGGTGACTGTATCACTTGGCGAAATAAACAGTAAGACGGTGAGCGGGGGATAACGTTGTGCGGTCAAGCTTGAATCGCCAGCCCGATACACTTCTCAAAAACCTGCTCCATAGGCTCCATGAGGCCGTTATAAGCCGCAATGTTGGCAAAAATCCACTCGTCCTTCTCAATCCCCCACCAACTGATTTCAAACCCGGCATTCATGATGAGGTGTTCAAACAGGATGCGTTGCGCACGACCGTTGCCTTCGCGGAAGGGGTGTACGACGTTGATGTCGGAATAGGCCTCTGCCACCGCGACTATCAGCTCAGCCCGCTCCATGCCCTCGAACCAGTTTGCCGCCGCCATGTTGGCAAAGATCTTATTGGCTTCCTTCTCCATGTACTCAGGTTGGCAAAAGCGGGTGTCTTGTTTGGACATGCCAACGGTGCGCAGCTCTCCGGCCCATTCGAACAGGTCTGAAAAGAGGATTCGATGAATGTTTTGAAGGTAGGCCAGGCTGTAGGGGGGAGGGCTGAATTCGACGTTGTCCGCCGCGATGGCCGAGAGCTGTTGTTCGGCTTCGCTTAGGGTCGGTTCGTCACGGATATCGAGTTTGTTGCGAAGGACCGTGGAGCCGGGATAGCAATAAGCGTCCTCGCCGACTCCATATTTGTCAGCCATCAGGTTCTGGTCTGGGTAAAGGCCTTCAAGACCTCTTCACGCGTTGGCATTTTGCGTTCGCCGTCGGCGAAGGTCGTTTTGAAACCTTCCAGACGGAGGCTAGCCGCGTAGTTGGATCTACGCGTCCTGGCGGCATAGGCCTTTTTGGTTTCAAGGCTGACATTGCCCATGGGCTGGACCTCAATCGCGTTGGTTGGCCGATTATAGCCCATCCCGTTGGCATGGCCTATGTTGCGGTCTGGACGAAAAGCGTTGAGCGCTCATTCGTTTCGAGATTTGTCCTTGTCGCCCCTAGCTGCGCAGCCCAATCCATCGCCGGACACCCCCATCGGAAATTTCCCTCAAGCTGCGTCGCTCCCCGCTGACTATCCACCCAATCACCCCGTGCGTTAAGTTCTCTCCGTCGCTGCAAATTCAGCGGCAGGGTGTGGAAGCCCTAATGCCTGGGATTTTTTTTCAATTAATCCTGAGATCGCCCAATGAAAAAAGGTACTGCTATTGCTTTAAAACCGTGTCCGCAAGGCACGCATCATCTCAACCTCATCCAATCTGTCCTCCATTACATCAATTACAACCTCCTGCTCAATCTACGAATTCCGACCCCGGATTCGGTCCTTCATCAGTGGCATCCCTATCTTCAACCCGGCACTGACCTCCCATCCCCGCAGGAGTAACCCCTCATGACCCGCTACATGCCCATCACCGGTATTGAAAACAACTTCCACGCGCTCCTGATCGACACAGAAGCGCCGCTGGACGTGCTGCACGACACCGCTGCTTACCGCATCGCTGCTGTCACCCAGTTGCTGGAAAACCTCGCCATGCGTTCCGACATCAGTACGGACGCCGTGATACTCCATGATTTCGCCCAAGTGCTAGCGATCCCCCTGCGCGATGGGTGTGATCTGCTGGATGTGATTGGGCGGCGACTGCAGGCGCAGGTTTTGGCGCTGTAAGGGAAGTAGGCGACCTCACGAGGTCGCCTGCACTGTCTTGCTCATCACCCTGTGCAGTTTGCAATCCTGTGGGAGTGAGCCTGCTCGCGATAGCGGTGGGTCCGTTGGTGAGGATGTTGGATGTGATGCCGTCATCGCGAGCAAGCTCGCTCCCACAGGTTCGTCGGCGGCGTTTTGATGGGTTTGCTTGTATCCTCCCTGGGGGGATAGGATGGTGACATAAATTCATCGAAACCCAGGGCTCAAACCATGAGTGCGCACGACCACGAACATCCCCACCAAAGCCATGCGGCGATCATCAAGCGTCTCAAGCGCGCGGACGGTCATTTGCGCAGCATTATCACGATGATCGAAGAGGGCCGTGAGTGCGTGGATATCGCCCAGCAGTTGCATGCGGTGGAGAAAGCGGTGTGCCAGGCCAAGCGGACGTTGATCCAGGATCACATCGATCACTGCCTGGAGGACACCGTTTCGTCGTTGCATAAAGGCGAGCGCGCGCCGCTGGAAGCTTTCAAACAAATCACCAAGTACCTCTAGGCCCGACATGCCCAATTTTGCTGAACTGCTGCAACAGGGTGGCACTCACGCCTGGCTGTATTTCCCCAGCGCTATCTTGCTGGGTGCCTTGCATGGCCTGGAGCCTGGTCATTCGAAAACCATGATGGCGGCGTTTATCGTGGCGATTCGGGGCTCGGTCAAGCAGGCGGTGTTGCTGGGCTTGGCGGCTACGCTATCCCACACTGCGGTGGTGTGGCTGGTCGCGATCGGCGGCATGTACCTGGGCCAGGGGTTGGACGCCGAAACCACCGAGCCTTATTTCCAACTGGCATCCGCTGCGCTGATCATTGCCATCGCGCTGTGGATGCTGTGGCGTACCTGGCGCGGCGAGCAGATGTTCAGGTTCGCGCAAAGTCACGACCACCATCATCACGATCACGATCACGATCATCACCACCACGAACATGACCACGGGCATCCCGACCCCAAAGGCCTGGCGCTGTCGCTGGAGGGTTATCAGGACGCCCACGAGCAGGCACATGCCAACGATATCCGCAGGCGCTTCACCAATCGGGAGGTCACCACCGGCCAGATCATTGTGTTTGGCCTGACGGGCGGGCTCATTCCTTGCCCCGCGGCCATTACCGTGCTGCTGCTGTGCCTGCAAGTCAAAGAAGTCGCGCTGGGCGGTCTGCTTGTCCTGTGCTTCAGCATCGGCCTGGCGATTACCCTGGTGACCGTGGGGGCGGCGGCGGCCATTGGTGCACGGCAGGCTTCCAATCGCTGGCCTTGGTTGGGCACCGTTGCTCGCCGGGCACCTTACCTGTCGAGTCTGCTGATCATCGGCGTCGGTCTCTACGTGGGGATCCATGGCTGGATCGGCTTGAACGCGTAGCCTCCACCGATCAGTTCGCACCTTCTGGCGCAGAGGGTGCGCTGCCCGGCCGCTGCAGCGAAGCGCCTTCCAAGGTCTTCCACAGCTTACGCATCGTTGGGTTGCGATTGGCAATCGCACAGTACGAGCGAATCTCCAATCGCGTGCTCCATTGCTCGCCACCGGCCCGCACCAACAGCCCACGTTCCAACTCGTCGGCCACCGCACTCTGCGGCAGCCAGGCCACGCCGTAGCCCTCGATGGCCATGCGCATCAGCAGCATCGCCATGTCCGCTTCATAACAGCGCTCCAGCGCGATCGGTTCAGGGCCGTTGTTGATGACGATGTCCGCCACGCGCCCCAGGAATGTCGTTGCCGTATAGGCGAGGTAGGGGACCGGTTTGCCAGCACGGCCGGGCAGGCGGAACAGCGGGGCGCCCTTGCGGTTGGGCGCGCACAGGGGGATGAACGCATCGTGGCCGAGCACCAGGCTGCCAAAACGCTCGGGGTCCAGCAGGATGGGCGCAAGCGGATGGTGGTAGACCATCATCAAGTCGCAACTGCCTTCCTCCAGTGCAATGACGGCGTCATGAATATTGGCGGCCACCACCCGGGCGTTGAACTGTTCGTTGTGTTGCTGGAACTGCGAGAGCCACTTGGGCAGGAAGGTCATCGACAGGCTGTGGCCGGCGGTGATCTGGATCGAGCGTCCGGGCATTCGTTCCACGTCGCGCAGCGTCGAGCGCAACCTCAGTAATCCGGCGAGGGCCTCTCGGCTTTCATCGCAGAAGGTGACTCCCGCGGGTGTGAGTTGGACAGGGTAGGTGCCCCGGTCCACCAGCTTGACGCCCACCCATTCCTCAAGTGAGCGAATACGCCGGGACAAGGCCGATTGCGTCACGCAACGCACCTCGGCGGCGCGGGAGAAATTTTTCCATTCGCCAATCGCCAGAAGGTCATCCAGCCATTTGAGTTGCATATCGGAATCCCCGTTGTGAGCGCTCGATTTTACTGCGCAATCCCCCGGCCCAGCGCGGCCTTTTACTAACTATTCCAAAAGCGCATGGGGTTAGCTGGATTACTCATCATCCTTCCGGATCCGCTCCTTAGAATCGATCTTGCCAAGTAAAAAACTCCAAGAACTACTTGAGGACAGCACCGTGAAGAAGAATAAGCTCCCACGTCGAATTGCAATGGGCATTGCCCTGGGCGTACTTGTTGGTTGGGCGTGTCACCATTTCGCAGGGAGCGAGCAAAGTGCCAAAGAGATCGCCGGTTACTTCTCGATGGTCACTGACATTTTCCTGCGCATGATCAAGATGATCATCGCGCCCCTGGTCTTCGCGACGTTGGTGGGCGGTATCGCCAGCATGGGCAATTCCCGTTCCGTTGGCAGGATCGGGGCTCGGGCGATGGCCTGGTTCGTCACTGCTTCACTCGTGTCGCTGCTGATCGGGATGGGCCTGGTCAATCTGTTTCAACCCGGTGCCGGGTTGAACATGGACGTGGCCCAGCACGCAACGGCCGCCGTGCCGGTCAACACCGGTGACTTCAGCCTCAAGGCGTTCATCGGCCATGTGTTTCCGCGCAGCATTGCCGAAGCGATGGCCAACAACGAGATCCTGCAGATCGTGGTGTTTTCGCTGTTCTTCGGCTTTGCACTGGCCGGCGTGAAACGGGCGGGTTACACCCGGATCACCGATTCCATCGAAGAGCTGGCGAAGGTGATGTTCAAGATCACCGACTACGTGATGGCGTTCGCGCCGATTGGGGTGTTTGCCGCCATCGCCTCGGCCATTACCACCCAAGGGCTTGGCCTGCTGGTGGATTACGGCAAGCTGATCGCCGAGTTCTACCTGGGGATCATGATTCTCTGGGCGCTGCTGTTCGGCGCTGGCTACCTGTTTCTCGGCCGCTCGGTTTTTCACCTCGGCAAGCTCATTCGCGAACCGATTCTGCTGGCTTTTTCCACCGCCAGCAGCGAATCCGCCTACCCGAAAACCATCGAGGCGCTGGAGAAGTTTGGCGCGCCCAAACGCGTGTCCAGCTTCGTGCTGCCCCTCGGTTACTCGTTCAACCTCGACGGTTCCATGATGTACCAGGCGTTCGCCATCCTGTTCATCGCCCAGGCCTACAACATTGATTTGAGTTTCACCCAGCAGTTGCTGATTCTTCTGACGCTGATGATCACCAGCAAGGGCATGGCCGGTGTCGCGCGGGCTTCGGTGGTCGTGGTCGCGGCCACGTTGCCGATGTTCAATCTTCCCGAGGCGGGGCTGCTGTTGATCATTGGCATCGACCAGTTCCTCGACATGGCCCGCACCGCCACCAACGTGGTGGGTAACAGTATTGCGACGGCGGTGGTCGCCAAGTCCGAACCACAGGAAGAGGCCGACGAGGACGAGGGCGCACATGCCCCGGTTCGGTCGCGATCCGAGCCGGTGCCGGTGGCTTGAGGAGACGTTCATGAAGGCTAAAGCGCAGTCGAGTCACAAGGCTTCTGTGGTGCGCAAGTTGGGCATCGTCGGTGGGCTTGGGTCACTGGCCGGGGGCGATCTGTTCTACAAGTTGGTCAAGTCCCGGGCGGTGCTCGAGGATCAGGGGCGCTACCATTTCCTGTTCGAACAGCACCCCTTCAAGGACGTGCTGCTGCCGTTGGACCAGGGCGCGAGCATGACGTCGCGTAAGTTCTATGTGTTCCAGGTGTGCAAGTCGTTCGAGGACAGTGGCTTCGATGCGGTGATGCTCCCATGCTTTGCCAGCCATACCTTTCGCGCCGAAATCGAGGAGGAGTTGAGCATTCCCGTGCTGGACATGATGGCCGCCTTGACCCGGCACGTCAGCCACACGGTGCTGCCCCAGACGACGTTAGGGGTGATCGCCTCCGATTTCGTGCGCCATTGCGGATTGTTCGAGCGACATTTCGGCAAAGACTTCCAGATTGTTTACCCCGACGCAGACGCTCAAGCGGGGTTGATGGAGGCGATGTACGGTCTCAACGGCATCAAGGACGGTCATCTCGAAGGCGTGCCGCTTGAAGCGGTCTACCAGGCGTGCCTCTCGTTGCAGGCCCAGGGTGCGACGGTGATCCTGCCCGGCATGACCGAGCTGTCCCTGGTTTGTGCCGATTTGCAGCGTCGCGGGATCACCGTGCTGGACGTCAATGAGATCTACGCCGACTTCGCTACGCTGGACCAGCAGCCCAGGCGCCCACCTTTCAAACTGGGCATCGTGGGAGGCGTCGGGCCTGCCGCCACGGTGGACTTCATGGCCAAGGTGGTGGCCAATACCCCGGCGGGAAAGGACCAGGACCACATCAAGATGGTGGTCGAGCAAAACCCGCAGATACCGGACCGGACGGCCAACCTGCTGCGCGATGAAACCGACCCGACGATGGCGATGTATGCCACGTGCAAACGTCTCGAAAGTGCCGGCGCCAACGCCATTGCGATTCCCTGCAACACCGCCCATGCCTTCGTCGAGCGGATCCAGGCGCACCTGAGGGTGCCCATCGTGAACATGTTGAGCGAGACGGTGGAGTGGATCGCGCGGACCTATGGTTCGGGCAAGGCGATTGGCCTGCTGGCGACTTCCGGTACGGTGCAGAGCCAGGTCTATCACCAGGCGGCGCGCCATGCCGGGCTCCAGGTCCTCACGCCAGGTGTCGATTACCAGGCGATGGTCATGGACGCCATCTATGGACCGCGGGGTATCAAGGCTGGCTTCACGCAGGGACTCTGCAAGGAGCAGCTGTTGCTGGCGGCCGAGCATTTGTGCGAGCTGGGGGCGGGGGTGTTGATCCTGGGGTGTACGGAGTTGCCGCTGGTGTTGGCGCATTGCGAGGCGTTGGATATCAATGGGCACAGGGTGGCGCTGGTTGATCCGACGATGATTCTGGCGTTGAAGTGTGTGGCGTTGGCGCAGAAGGCTGACAAGCCGATGAGCGTGCTGAAAACGTTGAAGGATGTTGCTGCGATTTGACGTGAAAATTGGCCCCCTGTGGCGAGGGAGCTTGCTCCCGCTTGAGTGCGAAGCGCTCACAAAAAGGGGCTGCTCCGCAGCCCAGCGGGAGCAAGCTCCCTCGCCACAATGAATCAGGCCACACTGAATCAAGCCTGGCTCAATCAAACCGCCTTGATGTGGTTGGCCGGCCCGCGCAGCGCCGCAATGTCCCGCTTGGGCGGCACGCCAAACAAGCGGGCGTATTCGCGGCTGAACTGGGAAGGGCTTTCATAGCCCACCTTGAAGGCCGCACTCGCCACATCCACGTGCTCGTTGAGCATCAAGCGTTTTGCTTCGTTCAACCGCAGCCACTTCTGGTATTGCAGCGGGCTCATCGCCGTGAGCTGTCGGAAGTGGTGGTGAAACGTCGGCGCGCTCATTTGCACCCGCGCCGCGAGGTCGTCTACGCGCACGGGTTCGGTGTAGTTCAATTTCAACCAGTCGATGGCTTTGGCGATCCGGTAGCCTTGGCTATCGACCGAAACGATCTGCCGCAGTCGGGCGGCCTGGTCGCTGAGCAGCAGCCGGTAGTGAATCTCGCGCTGGATCAACGGCGCCAGTATGGGGATGGCTTCGGGCTCATCCAGTAACCCCAGCAGGCGCGCGAACGGTTCCAGCAGGTCCGGCGTTGCGGTGCCGATTCCCGCGCCGATCCCGACTGCTCGATCACGCGGCGGTGACAGGCTGCCTTGGGCGATCAGATCGGCCACCATGCGCAAGTCGAGCCTCAGAACCAGGCCCAGGCAGGGCTGTTCCGGGCTGGCCTGCATCACCTCGGAATTGGCCGGGATGTCCAGGGAGGTCATGAGGAACCGCCCGGTGTCGTAGCCATAGGCTTCGCCGCCGATCCAGACCTGCTTTTCGCCTTGAACCACCAGCACGATGCTCGGTTCGATCATGCAAGTCACCGGCGGCGCCGGGGCGTCACGCCGGAAGAAGACGAGGCCGGCGATGGGCGTTTCAAAGTCGCCCGGGTGTGAGGTCCGGGCGCCGATGATGGCGGCCAGAGTCTCTTGTACGGATCTGCGTTGGATGGCCATGTCGGGTCCGGGTGTCATCTGAGCTCAAGCGCTATAGGCAGAACATTAACTCGCCAAGCGAAGCGCTGCCTATACGCAATAGAAACACTCATAGGATCAGGCAAGCATCTCAGCGTAATGCACTACCGGTCGGCCGGGCTGAACCCTGAAGATACAACCTCATTCAATCCAGCAAGGAGTCTTCTGATGCGTGTACAAGCCTATGGCGCCCACGCGGGCGACAAGCCCCTTGAACCCCTGCAGATCACTCGTCGCACGCCGGGCGCCCACGACGTCCAGATCGACATCGCTTTTTGTGGTATCTGCCATTCGGACCTGCACCAGGTGCGTGCCGAGTGGGCGGGTACCCAGTTCCCTTGCGTACCGGGCCACGAAATCGTCGGTCGGGTCGCGGCGGTGGGCGCCCATGTGTCCGGCTTCAAGACCGGCGACCTGGTGGGCGTTGGCTGCATCGTCGACAGCTGCAAGCACTGTGACGACTGCGACAGCGGCCTGGAAAATTATTGTGACGGGATGATCGGGACCTACAACTTCCCAACCCCGGATGAGCCCGGTTGGACGCTGGGTGGCTATTCGCAAAACATCGTGGTGCATGAGCGCTATGTGTTGCGCATTCGTCACCCCGAAGCCCAGCTTGCCGCCGTCGCGCCGCTGCTCTGCGCAGGCATCACCACCTATTCGCCGCTGCGCCACTGGAACGTCGGGCCGGGCAAGAAAGTCGGTGTGGTTGGCATTGGGGGGCTGGGTCACATGGGCATCAAGCTCGCCCATGCGATGGGGGCTCACGTCGTGGCGTTCACCACGTCCGAGTCCAAGCGCGAGGATGCCAGGCAGTTGGGGGCCGACGAGGTCGTTGTGTCGCGCAATGCTGAAGAAATGACCGCGCACACCAAGACTTTCGATTTCATCTTGAACACCGTGGCGGCCCCTCACGATCTGGACGCGCTGCTGGTGCTGCTCAAGCGCGACGGCACGATGGCCCTGGTGGGCGCCCCGGCAACTGCGCATCCTTCGCCGAATGTCTTCAACCTGATCATGAAGCGACGCACCCTCGCCGGGTCGATGATCGGCGGCATCCCCGAAACCCAGGAGATGCTCGATTTCTGCGCAGAGCATGGCATCGTCGCCGACATCGAACTGGTCCGGGCCGAGCAGATCAACGCGTCCTACGAACGCATGCTCAAGGGCGATGTGAAGTATCGCTTCGTGATCGATAACGCGACCTTGGTCGGCTGATAGAGCGCCACCGGGTTGCTCGCGAAAGGGGGCTGCCTGGGGCCGTGATGTTGGCTGTGCCGACGTCATCGCGAGCAGGCTCGCTCCCACAGGGGGAGGTGTGGCGTGCAGGAAATATGTGAACACCCCCGCTCAAAACTGTGGGAGCGAGCTTGCTCGCGATAGCGGTCTGCCTGAGACGGTGATGTTGGATGTGCCGCCGTCATCGCGAGCAAGCTCGCTCCCACAGGGGAATAGGTGGCAGGCACGAATGCATGAACACCCCCATTCAAAACTGTGGGAGCGAGCCTGCTCGCGATAGCGGTCTGCCTGAGGCGGTGATGTTGGATGTGCCGCCGTCATCGCGAGCAAGCTCGCTCCCACAGGGGAATAGGTGGCAGGCACGAATGCATGAACACCCCCATTCAAAACTGTGGGAGCGAGCTTGCTCGCGATAGCGGTCTGCCTGAGACGGTGATGTTGGATGTGCCGCCGTCATCGCGAGCAAGCTCGCTCCCACACAAGAAACACAGGATTGTTGTCCAATGACCGATACCTCATTACCTAAACCACAACTCCAGCCCGCCTGGGGCGCGGTACTTGCCATGGCTCTCGCCGCATTTGTGCTCGTTGCCTCGGAGTTCATGCCAGTCAGCTTGCTGACGCCGGTAGCGGCCGATCTTCACGTCAGCGAAGGGCAGGCCGGCCAAGGCATTGCCGTCTCTGGCGCCTTTGCCCTGATCACCAGCCTGTTCATCGCATCGATCGCCGCCCGGGTCGATCGCAAATGGCTTCTCCTGGGGCTGACCTTGCTGATGATCGTTTCTGGCACCGTGGTGGCGTTCGCGCCGAATTACCCGGTATTCATGCTCGGTCGCGCGTTGATCGGCGTGGCGATTGGCGGTTTCTGGTCGCTGTCGGCGGCCACGGCCATGCGGCTTGTGCCGGACGATCAGGTTCCGCAGGCACTGGCCATCGTCAATGGCGGCAATGCCTTGGCGACGGTGGTCGCTGCGCCGCTGGGCAGTTTCCTGGGGGCGATCATCGGTTGGCGTGGCGCGTTTTTCTGCATCGTGCCCGTCGCCGCCATCGCCCTGGTCTGGCTGCTGTTACGCCTGCCTTCCATGCCTTCGCAGGCGAAGCAGGGCAGCACCAATGTCTTCAAGTTGATGGCCCGGGCACCGGTCGCGCTGGGCATGCTGGCGGTCAGCACATTTTTCATGGGCCAGTTCATGTTGTTCACCTACCTGCGCCCGTTCCTTGAAACGGTGACACAGGTGAGCGTTTCCATGCTGTCCTTCATGCTGCTGGTGATCGGTGTGGCGGGTTTGCTGGGCACCTTCCTGATCGGCGCCTGTTTGAAAAACAACCTCTATCGGACGCTCATCGTCATCCCGCTGTTGATGGCCGCGATTGCCATTGCCCTGGTGGGCTTCGGTGGGTCGGTCACGATCACGACCCTCCTGCTCGGCCTCTGGGGCCTGGTGGCCACGGCGGCGCCCGTAGGTTGGTGGACCTGGCTTTCGCGAACGCTGCCGGAAGATGCCGAAGCCGGCGGCGGTCTGATGGTGGCGATCGTCCAGCTCGCCATCGCCGCGGGCGCGACAGTGGGTGGCCTTCTGTTCGACCTGAGTGGCTATCGCGCGACCTTTGAAACCAGTGCGGCGGTGTTGGGCGTTGCCGCTGTTCTTGCGGTGCTGGCCGCTCGGTCAGCGCTCCGGGAGTTTTCATCGACTACGGATGCAGCGCCCTATGGCTCGGCGGGCTGATGTTCGATCCGTACTGGAGCTGGGCGGATACCCGATACGCGCAAGGTGCGGCTGACGAAATCGACAATGCCTTGCATAAACTCGTGGGAAGGCCGGTGGAGGAACTGACGCTACCGGTGCCAGGGAGCGATCCAACCGTCGAATCAGCGCCGCAGTTCTAGTGGGTTCTCCAACGAAATGGGCGACCTCAAGGGTCGCCCATTTGCGTTAAAGCCCCAGGCCTTGCTCTACCAGCGTGAGCAAGGTGTCCTCGTCCAGCATGGTGAGTTCAAGACGCGGTTGCCCGGTCTGGCGCAGGGCCTGGATATGCCAAAGCGATTCACCATGTTCGCCGAGTGAGCGCACGATGCAGTGTTCCTGCCCCTTCACATGGACTTCAATGCAGCCCTCTCCCTTGGACGAGAAACGCGCAATCGGGTCGAATGAAATGCGGTGATGATTGCCTTCGATCACCAATTGATCGATGGCGTAGCTGTACGTCGAACCGCTGGAATGACTTTCAAATACATGGGTGGGGTTGCGCCGGATGTCCAGGCCCGCCTCGCACACGGGCGCCAGCCAGATTTCGATCTGGCGATACAGTTCGTAGACCTGGGCGGGCCAGTGCTCGATCGCCAGGTCGGCGCAGTTGTCGGTATCCGCGCGGGTTTGCTGGGCTTTCCTCAGTTTGGCCGCTAGCTCGTCTGCCTTGCTCATGTCGATTCCCTGTCGTGATGATAGGTTGAGCTTAGCTGATGGGCTGGGGTGATCATTTGCGCTGGGTCATGGGGTGGCGTGTTGTTGAGTTTCGGTACGATGACGAGCGCCGGAACAATTTACGAGGAGCAAGTCATGCACATGAGAATACTGAGCAATAACGACCTGCGACCCTTGCGCGATGCCCTCACCCTGGCCGGTCTACCCGTCGACGACCTGGCGTATCCCGGTCGACAGTTTTTCAGCTTCAGCCACCAAGGCGTCGATGTGGCGTTTGCTGGTATCGAGGGGGAGGGGGCTGACCGGTTGCTGCGCTCACTGGTTGTCCTCGAGGGGCAGCGGGGGAAGGGTGCTGGCGCAGCGGTGTTGGCCGCTATCGAGGCGTTTGCGAAACGTGAGGGTGTAGAGCAGCTCCATCTGCTGACTGACAGCGCCGCCGCGTTTTTTACCGGCCAGGGCTATCAGGCGCGGGACCGCTCGCTGGCGCCTGCTTCGATCGGTGCGACGGCCCAATTCAAAACCTTGTGCCCGGCTTCGGCGACGTACCTGAGCAAACGCCTCGTCTAGCGCAGCAAGTGCACCGCCAGCCCAGCCAGCCCGCACGCCAGCAACACCTGGATCACCCCCAGCTTGTAGCGAAACAGCGCAATGGCCGCTGCGATTGCGATGATTGCCGACGGCCAGTCCAAGGCACCAGCAAAACCATTGGGCCAGAGTACGTGGTAACCGAAGAAGCACGCCAGGTTGAGGATTACCCCGACCACCGCCGCGGTAATCGCAGTCAGCGGTGCGGTGAATTTCAGCGCGTTGTGCGTCGATTCCACCAACGGGCCGCCGGCCAGGATGAACAGGAACGAGGGCAGGAACGTGAACCAGGTCACCAGCGTGGCTGCGACGGCCCCGGCGAGAAACGCCTGTTCGGGACCAAACACCTGCATCACGTAGCCCCCGACGAAACCGACGAAGGCCACGACCATGATCAGCGGTCCCGGCGTGGTTTCGCCGAGCGCCAGACCGTCGATCATTTGTGTCGGCGTCAGCCAGCCGAAGTGTCCGACGGAGCCCTGGTACACGTAGGGCAAAACCGCATAGGCGCCGCCAAACGTCAGTAATGCAGCCTTGGTGAAGAACCAGGCCATTTGCGTCAGCGTGCCTTCCCAGCCGAACACTGCAGTCAGCAGGCCCATTGGCAACGCCCACAACAGGGCCCCGATGATCGCCAGCCGGGCGAGCCTGAAGGCGCTGAACCGGGCGTGGTCCGGAGGCGGGGTGTCATCGTCGATCAATGCCGGGCCGAAGGATTGGTGCTTGTCATCGTGGCCGCCCAGGCTGAATTTTCCCGGTACCCAGCGACCGCCCAGGTAACCGATGACGGCGGCACCCAGCACGATCAGCGGGAAGGGCACGTTGAAGGCGAATATCGCGGTGAACGACGCCGCAGCGATCGCCCACAGCCAATTGTTCTTGAGTGCGCGGGAGCCGATCCGGTGGGCGGCATGCGCCACGATTGCCGTTACCGCCGGCTTGATGCCGTAGAAAATGCCCGCCACCACCGGCACTTCGCCAAAGGCGACGTACAGCCAGGACAAGGTGATGAGGATGAACAGCGAAGGCAGTACGAACAACGCCCCGGCGATGATCCCGCCCCAACTGCGGTGCATCAGCCAGCCCAGGTACGTGGCCAGTTGCTGGGCCTCTGGCCCAGGCAGCAACATGCAGTAATTAAGGGCATGCAGGAATCGTCGTTCGGAAATCCAGCGTCGGCGCTCCACCAACTCCTGGTGCATGATCGAGATCTGCCCCGCAGGGCCGCCGAAGCTGATGAAGCCCAGTTTGAGCCAGAACCAGAAAGCCTCGCGCAGACTGACGGCGTCGGGTCGGGTCAGGGGCTGTTCGTCATCGGTTCGGGTCGGTTTGCTCATGGGCGACGGGGCACGTAAAAGTCAAAGGCGATCTACGTTATGGGGCGTTACGTAATTTAGATAGCCCCTCGGCAAGGTTTGCTTGTAAAAAACAGCCCTTCAGGATTTGACACACAAGGTTGAAACTATCATTGCCCGAGCATCCCGCTTTCGCACAATCGCCCCAAGGAGTGGGTCAATGAAACAACGTCTTGCCATTGTCGTGCTGATCGTACTGACACTGGGTTCCATGGGTGCGGCCAATGCCCGCGAATCCGGCTACGCACGGACGCAATCTGTGGCTGGGGTATTCGATTACTACTTGCTGGTGCTGTCCTGGTCACCGACGTTCTGCCTGACTCACCAGAAGGATGCGCAGTGTTCCGGCAAGGGCTACGGCTTTGTGCTCCATGGCCTCTGGCCGCAATACACCCGGGGCGGCTGGCCGCAATCCTGTGCCCCCCAGGTGCCGTTGACGGCGGCGGAGCAGAAGAAGGGCCTGACCTTGTTTCCCACCCGCAAGTTGATGGCGCATGAATGGTCCAAGCACGGCACTTGCAGTGGCCTGGGTGCCATGGGCTACCTGGAGGTTGCCGACAAAGCCTTGGGCGTGGTGAAAATCCCACCGCAGTTGCAACCGTTCAATTCCTCGTATTATTTCGAGGCAGATGAAATCATCCGGCTGTTCCGCCAAAGCAATCCGGGCATCGCACCTGACGGCATTGCGGTGATTTGCAGCGGGCCGCAACTGTCGGAAGTGCGGGTGTGCATGGACAAGGACCTGGCGTTCGCCGCGTGTGGCAGGGGCGTCAGGACACAATGCCGGGCCGGGGAGATCCGGGTGCCGCCGGTACGGTGAGAGCCACAACCCATTGACCCCTGTCTCCGATCCGTACACCCGTGGCGAGGGAGCTTGCTCCCGCTCGGCTGCGCTGTAGGAGCTGTGTAGGAGCTGTCGAGTGCAACGAGGCTGCGATCTTTCCCCAGACACTTGAATCCCAAGCGAAAGATCAAAATCAAAAGATCGCAGCCTTCGGCAGCTCCTACACGGGGAATTTCCTCGTTCTGAAGAGGACGTTTTTATCGGCTGGCAGGCGAGTTTTTGGATCCACTGCAGCCACCCATCGGCTCTGCTGCACAGGCAAATTGCCGCCTCACAAGCGGTAGGCTAAGCTCACGAATATCGGGGGCTTTGAGCGAATTCGCTCATGTTTTGCCCCCTTCAGGAATTCGCTTGCCTATCCCTATTTTCGATCCTTTCCATGCCCCTGGCGGTGCCTTGAAGCGCCTGCCGTTGCTCAAGGCAGCGGTTACGTTCATCGCGACGGTGTGCCTGTGCCTGTGCGGTCTGCTTTACCTGCAACTGGAGCAATCGCGCAGCCACGACCTGGAGTCGGCCCGCGTTGCTTCGGCGACCCTTGCCCGGGCCATGGCCCAGCAGGCCCAGGACACCTTCCTCCAGGCTGATCTGGTATTGGCCAGTCTGGCTGATTGGATCCAGGTCGATGGCTATGGCGCCGCCGTACAACCACGCTTGCAGCAAACTTTTGCCCGCCGTGTGCAATCGCTCGAGCAATTGCATGGTCTGTTCCTGTTCGACAAGCACGGCCACTGGGTGGTGACCTCTTTTGACATCCTGCACAGGGGCGCAGGGGTGGCGGATCGGGATTATTTTACTTTCCACCAACAGAATGCCTCCTTGATCGCTCATATCGGCCCGGCGATCCGCAGCCGGCAAAACGGCGAATGGATCATTCCCGTTTCCCGGCGTTTGAACGATCAGGATGGCAACTTCCAAGGCGTGTTGATGGCCGGCATCAAAATGTCGTACTTCGACCGGTTTTTCAGGAGCTTCAATCTGGATGATCAAGGCGAGATGGCCCTGGCCTTGTCTGACGGGACACTGTTGGCGCGTCGACCTTTCGATCAGGCGCGGATCGGTCATCCGCTGGGTGACGAGAATATCTTCAAGCATGACGCGGCAAACGTGATGGCCGGCGATGCAGTCATCCGATCAACCATCGATGGCGTCGTCAGGCTGTATGGGCACCAACATTTAGAGGCTTATCCGCTGGTGGTCACCGCCGCGGTGTCCGAAGAGGCGATCCTGTCGGGGTGGCATGACAGGGCTTTCCAATCCAGTCTCATTGTCGGCCTGGTGGTGCTGGGCATTTGCTTGTTCGGCTGGGTATTCGTGCGCCAGGTACGTAACAGCGAACGGATCGAGGCGGACTTGCGCAAGGCTCAGGAGGCGTTGGAGCTGATTGCCACCCATGACAGCCTCACCGGGCTGGCGAACCGACGCCTGTTCGAACGGGCCCTGGACATCGAGTTCGGCCGGGGGGCGCGTCAGCGCAGCCCCTTGAGCCTGATCATGCTCGATATCGATTTCTTCAAGCGCTACAACGACGCCTATGGGCACGTAGCCGGGGATCATTGCCTGGCGGAAGTGGCCAAGGTGCTCAAGGACTGTTGCCATCGCAAGGCCGATCTGGCGGTGCGTTATGGCGGCGAAGAGTTCGCGGTCCTGTTGCCCGACACCAATCTTTCGGGGGCCATGGCGTTGGCCGAGCAGATCCGCCGCAGCGTCATCGACAAGCACATCACCCATTCCGGCTCCCCGACCGGCTACCTCACGGTGAGCCTGGGCTGCTATGCCTTTGTGCCCAGCGGCCAGGACAGCATCGAAGTCTTCATCCAGCGGGCCGATGCGGCGCTTTACCAGGCCAAGCACAGCGGCCGCAACCGGGTGGCGGTGTTATCGACCGACGACGGGCTCGATACGCTGGCGCGCTCGGATCGTTGAGGTCGGGTGGAATCATCGGCAGTCTGCCCCGGTCCACTATTGAGGCATTGCGCTGGCGAACTTCAAGCGGTGTGTAGTCTCTTTCGCAAAAAACCGTGGGCTTGCCAACTGATCAGGCAGTGGGTGCTAAGGTTGGGTAGACGACTGGCTCGGTCCTCTCCGTTCTCGATAGTGAAGCCAGCGTTGAAAGGACAGGAGTAGGTCAATGGATTCCACTGCTGATACCCCTTCACGCTCCGCGCGTCACACACCGATTACCCATCGCCTGGTCGTGGCGGTCGGGGGGCTGTTTGTCCTGGGCGTCCTGGTGGCGATTGCCGCGCTGTTCAACATTGCGCAAAAGCTCGACGCGGAGGACTTGCGCAAGACGCATTTCTATACCGAGCGCGCCCTCGAGAATCGCATTACCGCCTCGAAAAACTACATCACCAGCTATGCCTATTGGACCACGGCCTATGACCACCTCAACGGTGAAGTCGATGTGCAATGGGCCTACGCCGAACAGAACATGGGCAAGACCCTGTTCACCAATGATGAATACGAGGGGTTGTTTGTCATTGATCGGCTACGCACCAAATATGCCGTGGTACGCGGGCTCAATGTCCAAGCGGATACCGCGGTTTATATGGACGCGCCGCTGACGGACCTGATGGACCAGCTCCAGGCGCAGCCCGACCTGACGATACCCATGGTCCGCTACACATTGTTCGAGGGCTGGCCGGCTATCGTCAACGCATCGGTGATTACGCCCAATGACGAACGGTCCCAGGTCGAGGCCAAAAACACCTCGGTCCTGCTGTTCGTCGACCAACTGACGCCCGTCAAGTTGCGCAAACTGGGCAAGAGTTATGGCCTCACCGATTTGAAGCTCAAGAAAGACACCGAGCTCAAGCCCGGCCAGCCGGCCGTGCCGCTGGACAATACCGGTTTCAGCCTGGTGTCTCGTCTGGAGCGCCCGGGCCTGCAATTGCTCTGGTCCCTGGTGCCGCCGCTGGGTGGGGCGCTGCTGATCCTGGCCCTGCTGACCGCTTACTTTTTTCGCTATGCATTGCGCACGGCACGGCATGTGGACGCCAGTTACGACAGCCTGGAACGGTCGGCGCACGCCCTTGAGGCCAGCGAGGAGCGCTTTCGGGCCGTGGCCGAAGCCGCTTCCGACTGGATCTGGGAAATCGACGGGCAGCAGCACATCACTTATCTGTCGGGGCGTTTCAATACGGTCACCGGTTTTTCCGACCAGCAATGGCTGGGGCAGGACATCGAGCAACTGCTGTATTGCGACACCACGCCGATTGCCCTCTGGTTGATCAAGTTGACGGAGGAGCAGAACGCCAACAGCTTGCGCTGCTCCTACCGTGATTATTCCGGGCAACTGCGCTTCTGTCGGGTGTCGGCACGCCCGATCTACAACAAGGCCGAGGTGGTGGGTTATCGCGGCACCGCCAGCGACATCACCGATGAGGTGGCCGCCCATGCCCAGGTTCAGCACCTGTCGATGCACGATGCGCTGACCGGCCTGCCGAACCGCAACAAGCTGGCGCGACACCTGGATGATGCGCTGGTGGCCAAGGAGCATTCCGCCCCCCTGACGTTGCTGATGGTGGACCTGGACAATTTCAAGCCGATCAACGACTCCCTCGGCCACCCGGCCGGCGACGCGGTGTTGCTGGAAGTGGCCCGGCGGCTGCGCGACAGCACCCGCGAAGAAGATCTGGTGGCGCGCCTGGGGGGAGACGAATTCGTGGTGGTGCTCAGCGGGATGGACAATACCACTGAGATCGATCGATTCTGTGGGCGGCTGATCGACAGCCTGCAGCAACCGATCCTCTACGAAACCCATTCGTTGCACATCAGCGCCAGTATCGGTATCGCCCTGAGCCACCATCAGGGTTATGTGCCTGGTGAGCTGATCCGCTGCGCCGACATTGCCATGTACCAGGCCAAGTCCGAGGGCAAGAAAACCTGGTGCTATTTCGCCTCGCAAATGAACGATCAGATCCAGCATCGCCGCCAACTGGAAAGCGACCTGCGCCAGGCCGTGAAAAACAACGAATTCGTCCTGCATTTCCAGCCGCGCTACACCGTCGACGGTCGGGAGATCGTGGCGGTCGAGGCGTTGGTTCGCTGGCAGCATCCAACCCAGGGCTTGTTGGCCCCCGACACGTTTATTCCATTGGCCGAGCAAACCGACCTGATTGTCCCGCTTTCGCGTTGGGTATTGCGTGAGGCCTGCGAAACCGCACTGACCTGGCCGGGAGAATTGATGGTCTCGGTCAACCTGTCACCGGCGCAGTTCGAGCGCAGCGATGTGGTGGAGGATGTGCGACAGGTGTTGATCGAAACCCGTTTCCCGGCGAGTCGCCTGGAGCTGGAGATCACTGAAAACGTGATGCTCAACGACGTTGATGGCGCTCTGCAGGTCATGAATGCCCTGAAGGAACTGGGCGTGCGCTTGAACATGGACGATTTCGGTACCGGCTATTCGTCCCTCGGTTATCTGCGCACCTATCCATTTGATGGCATCAAGATCGACAGGCGTTTCATTGCTTCCATGAGCAACAGCAGCAATGATCGCGCCGTGGTGCAGGCGATCATCAACCTGGGCAAGGCCATGGGGCTGACGGTGACTGCCGAGGGCGTGGAAACCCTGGCCCAGCTAGGTTCATTGGGCTCGGACCAATGCCATGAAGTGCAGGGTTATTTACTCAGCCGGCCGATCGACAAGCAAGCCTTTGCGCACTTGTTAGAGAAAGGCCAGCCCCTGCCGAAAACGGCTTCCTGAAGACCTGTTGCAACCTCTACGTCCGGTTGCCGGTCACAACTGTGACTTGGCATTTCGAGTTCTGGCGCTATGAAAAACCTTCGGATCGCGACCTTCAACATCAATGGCATCCGGGCCCGGCTGCCCAACCTGCTGGAATGGCTGGAGCGGGAAAAGCCCGACATTGCCTGTTTGCAGGAGCTCAAGGCCGTGGACAAGGATTTCCCGGCGGCGGAGCTGGAGTCGGTGGGGTACGGGGCGACCTGGCATGGGCAGGCGTCCTGGAACGGCGTCGCGATCCTGGCCCGTGACGCGCAGCCGCTGGAGAGCCGTCGAGGTCTGCCCGGCGGGGATGACGACAGCCACAGTCGCTATCTGGAGGCGGCGGTGCATGGCGTGCTGGTGGGCTGCCTGTACCTGCCCAACGGCAACCCGCAACCGGGTCCCAAGTTCGACTACAAGCTGGCGTGGTTCGAGAGGCTGATCGAATACGCCCAAGGGTTGCAGGCCAGCGATCACCCTGTGGTGCTGGCTGGTGACTACAACGTGGTACCCACCGACATGGACATCTACAACCCGCGCTCCTGGCTCAAGGATGCGCTGTTGCAGCCAGAAAGCCGCGCGTGCTACCAGCGGCTCCTGGACCAGGGCTGGACCGATTCGTTGCGCCACCTGTATCCGGAGGAGCGGATCTACACTTTCTGGGATTATTTTCGCCAGCACTGGCAGAAAAACTCCGGGCTGCGCATCGATCACCTGCTGCTCAACTCGGCGGCCAGCGCCTACCTGAGCGAGGCCGGCGTGGACGCCTGGGTCCGGAACCAACCCCACCCCAGTGACCATGCACCCACCTGGATCCGGCTGGCGTCACGCAAGCGGCGGTGACCAGGGAAGGCACCCCGGTCGATTGTTGTCTCTGTGAGGGGAATGCCTTATACCTGGCGCCCTACAACAGTGCGCTTGTCGTGAGCGCAGCGCCGACCCCGGAAAAGGACACCCCTCATGAGTCATCCCCAACTGATCGACACGGCCCGCTATCTGCGGCGCCTGGGTTTCGACGCCCCCCCAGCGCCGACCCTCGACACGTTGCGTCAACTGCAACGGCGCCATACCGCCGAGTTCCCTTTTGAAACCCTGTCGACGTTGCTGCGTCAACCCGTGCCCATCGACCTTGAATCGGTCGAACGAAAAGTGTTCGAGCAAGGACGCGGCGGCTATTGCTATGAACTCAACCAACTGTTTTTGGCGTTGTTGCTGGAGTTGGGTTTCGACGCCCGCGGCATCACCGGGCGCGTGGTGATGAACGCGCCTGAAGGCTCTTGGGCGGCCCGGACCCACCGGTTGAGCCTGGTGACGTTCGACGGCGTGCGTTACATCACCGACGTCGGCTTTGGTGGCATGGTGCCCACTGCGCCGTTGCTGCTGGACAGCCGTGATGCCCAAACCACCCCCCATGAGTCGTACCGCATCGAAACCCAGGCGGACGGTTACCTGCTGCGCGCCAACGTCGCCGACGAATGGCGGCCAATGTACCTGTTCGATCTGCAACGCCAGGAAGACATCGACTACACCCTCGGTAATTGGTACGTCTGCAGCCACCCGGAATCCCCGTTCATGGGCCGGTTGATGGTTGCACGCACCGGTGACGGGTTGCGCAAGACCCTGAACGGCAACAGCTATGCGGTGCACCGGATAGGGCAGGAGAGCGAACGCCGGGTGATCGCCGATGCCGATGAGTTGATCGACTTGCTCGAACAAGAGTTTGGCCTGCGCGTACCGCCGCGCGAGCTGTTGCGGCCGGCGATCGTGGGGGTGCTCCAGCCATAGAGAAGCTGTTGGCCGGGGGAACCTGTTCCTGGGTATGGCAACAAGTTGTATACAACTCTATGGACATTTGTCCTGAGTTTTGAATACAGTGTGCCCATAACAAAAAACAGGGAATCCCCGAACCATGAAAACGCCCCATGTTTCACTCCCACGGCCCGAGGACGAAAACCTTGGCGTCGGCGCGAATATGGCTTACGGCCTGCAACATGTGTTGACCATGTACGGTGGCATCGTCGCCGTGCCGTTGATCATCGGCCAGGCGGCCGGGCTCTCGCCCGCGGACATCGGTCTGTTGATTGCCGCGTCATTGTTCGCGGGGGGCTTGGCAACGTTGCTGCAAACCCTCGGCCTGCCGTTTTTCGGCTGCCAACTGCCCTTGGTGCAGGGCGTATCGTTCTCGGGCGTGGCGACCATGGTGGCGATTGTCGGCAGCGGCGGGGAAGGCGGTTTTCAAGCCATCCTTGGCGCGGTGATCGCCGCGTCCCTGATTGGTTTGCTGATTACCCCGGTGTTTTCGCGCATTACCCGGTTCTTTCCGCCACTGGTCACTGGCATCGTGATCACCACCATCGGCCTGACCCTGATGCCGGTAGCGGCGCGCTGGGCCATGGGTGGCAACAGCCACGCCGCTGATTTTGGCAGCATGGCCAATATCGGCCTGGCAGCGGTGACCCTGGTGCTGGTGCTATTGCTGAGCAAAATGGGCAGCGCAACCATCTCGCGGTTGTCGATTCTGCTGGCGATGGTCATTGGGACTGTCATCGCCGTGTTCCTTGGCATGGCGGACTTTTCATCGGTCAGCCAAGGCCCGATGTTCGGCTTCCCGACACCGTTCCATTTCGGCATGCCGACTTTCCACATCGCCGCGATCCTGTCGATGTGCATCGTGATCATGGTGACCCTGGTGGAAACCTCCGCCGACATCCTGGCGGTGGGCGAGATCATCGACACCAAAGTCGACTCCAGGCGCCTGGGCAACGGCTTGCGTGCCGATATGCTGTCGAGCATGATCGCGCCGATCTTTGGCTCCTTCACCCAGAGTGCCTTTGCCCAGAACGTCGGGCTGGTGGCGGTGACCGGGATCAAGAGCCGTTTCGTGGTGGCGACCGGCGGGGTCTTCCTGGTGGTGCTCGGCCTGCTGCCGTTCATGGGCCGGGTGATCGCGGCGGTGCCGACCTCGGTACTGGGCGGTGCCGGTATCGTGTTGTTCGGCACCGTGGCTGCCAGTGGCATCCGCACGCTGTCCAAAGTCGATTACCGTAATAACGTCAACCTGATCATCGTCGCCACCTCCATTGGTTTTGGCATGATTCCCATCGCCGCACCGAATTTCTATGACCATTTCCCGAGCTGGTTCGCGACCATTTTCCATTCGGGCATCAGTTCTTCGGCAATCATGGCGATCGCGCTGAACCTGGCGTTCAACCACTTCACCGCCGGTAACTCCGACCAGCAGTCGGTTTTCGCCGCCGGCACCGAGCGAGTGTTGCGCTATCAGGACCTGGCAGCGCTACGTGAGGGTGATTACTTCAGCGATGGCAAGCTGCACGACTGCGATGGCAACGAGATTCCCGTGGTGCCTGAGCCTGTTCACGGGGCGGCGGAGCATGCGCCGATCCGTCTGAAAAGCAGCGAGCACGTCTGACAAGTCCCTGTGGCGAGGGAGCTCGCTCCCGCTGGGCTTTGTAGGAGCTGGCGAAGCCTGCGATCTTTTGATCTTTCGCCTGAGATTCAAGTGTCTGGGGAAAGATCGCAGCCTCGTTGCACTCGACAGCTCCTACGCAGTTGGAGCGGTTAACCAGTGGACATAAAAAAAGCCTGTGATCATCGATCACAGGCTTTTTTGTGCTACCCGGGAGGCTGATTACCAGCGACCGTAATGACCACGAGGTGGGCCATAGTAGTAGCCCCGTGGTGGCCCGTAATACACCGGCGCTGGGCGATAGTAGATCGGTTGCTCTACATACACCGGCTGTGGCTGGTAGTAGACCGGCGGTGGTTGCTGCACATAGACCGGCTGCGGTTGGTAGTAGACCGGTTGTTGCTGCACATACACCGGCCGATCACGGTTGATGAAGGCCGAGCCAACGATGGCCGAACCGACGATGGCACCAAAAACGGCGGGCCCCTCCCAACCACCACGACCGTGGGCGGATGCCTGGCCGGTGACCGCGAGTGCCCCCATGAGCAGGGCGATGATGGGAAGTTTACGATTCATGGCTGTTCCTCGTTTCGGCCCCGGCGCCTGTGGTCTGCAACAGACCCGATGAGGGTCGCGGGGATACTTGCTCTGACAACGATTTTCTCAGGATTTGCGACGCCGTTGGGTAAATATTGTGTAAGGTCTGTAGCGCTTTTCCTTACCGCGCTGCGTTATCCAGGGGCCTGGGACCGGGCTGAGCTGGCGGTATCATCATCGAATAAAACCTTTCGCAGCGGTGATTCCGTCTGTCCGAAAGTGAATTGCAAGGAGACACGCATGCAGATCAATCCCAACAAAGACACCCAACTGTGCATGTCGCTATCGGGGCGTCCCGGAAACTTCGGCCTGCGCTTTCATAATCACCTGTACGAACAATTGGGCCTGAATTTCTATTACAAGGCGTTCAGCAGCCAGGATTTGCCTGGAGCTGTGGGCGGTATCCGTGCCCTGGGGATTCGTGGATGCGGCGTGTCGATGCCGTTCAAGGAAGCCTGCATTGCCCTGGTGGATGAGCTGGATCCTTCCGCCGCCGCAATCCAGTCCATCAACACCATCGTCAATACCAACGGCCATCTGACGGCCTACAACACTGACTACATTGCCATCGCCCAGTTGTTGCAAAGCCACGCGGTGCCCAAGGACTCGACCTTTGCCTTGCGCGGCAGCGGCGGCATGGCCAAGGCTGTGGCCAGTGCCTTGCGCGATGGGGGTTACAAGAGCGGGCTGATCGTTGCCCGCAATGAAGCCGCGGGGCGAGCCCTGGCCGAGTCCCTGGGGTATGAATGGCAAGCTGACCTGGGTACCCGGCGGCCACAGATGCTGATCAACGTCACGCCGATCGGCATGACCGGCGGCCCGGAGGCCGACCAGTTGGCGTTTGAGCCCGAGACCATCGCTGCGGCCGAGACTGTGTTCGATGTCGTGGCGATCCCGTCGGAAACGCCCCTGATCGTGCGCGCTCGGGCCGAAGGCAAACGGGTCATCACCGGGCTGGAAGTCATTGCGATTCAGGCCCTGGAGCAGTTTGTGCTGTACACCGGCGTGCGGCCCAACCTGGAGCAATTTGAAAAAGCCGTGGCCTTCGCCCGGTCGGTGTAGGCGCTGCTATTCCAGCCGCGACAGGCGTTCTTCCAGGGCCGCGATCCGCGCTTCGAGTTCTTCGAGGCGCTCCAGCGAGACAGCGCCGCCGGCTCCACGCTCCATCGGGTGCTGGCGGGCGGCGAGAATCGCTTCGATGTCCGCCGGATCGCCCATGGCGTGCACATAACGGTCTTCGCGCTGGCCGGCCTGGCGTGGCACCAGCAGCGCCAGCCCCCGGGCGATCAGGCGTTCAAGCTGGTGCACGACTTGTTCGGCGTCTTCGAAGTCGTGCATCCGCCCGCTACGGGTCAGTAGCTCATTGACTGTTTGCGGGCCACGCAGGAACAGCAGGCCCATCAGGATCACCTGGGCCGGTACCAGCTCCAGGGCTTTGTCGACCCGATGTTCCCAGCGGTCGGCGCGGCTGCCCATCACCAGTTTGGTAAAGCCGCGACCTTCCAGTGCCCGCAGGCTCTGGCCGACCTGGCCCGGGTTGAGGTTCATCACCGGTTCGCGGCTGGTTTTCTGGTTGCAGGCCAGTACCAGGGCATTGAGCGTCAGCGGGTAGGTCTCGGGGTTGGTGGCCTGCTTTTCGACCAGCGCGCCGAGGATGCGGATTTCCGTGCTATTGAGCCGTGGTTCTTCAGCCTGCTGTTGTTCTTCGATGCTCATCGCGCGTTCCCTATGCTGTGGAAGCCGCCTAGCCTAATCCTTGCGCAATAAAAGACAAGCTGTGCAACAAGCCGTGGCTATAATTGCAGCCGTTTGATTCATTCTTTCCTGCCACCTGCATGAGATCGCCATGACTATTTCCCTGTACGCCGCTTCCGTCCCGGTTTTCAAGCAGATGCTCAACGCGTTGAGCGATGTTCTGAACAAGGCCGAAGCCCACGCCACCGCGAAGAACATCGACCCGAACGCCTTCCTGCAAGCTCGCCTGTACCCGGACATGTTCCCGCTGGTGCGCCAGGTGCAGATCGCGGTGGACTTCGCCAAAGGTGTGTCTGCACGCCTGGCCGAGATCGAAGTGCCGAAGTATGAGGACAGCGAGACCTCGTTCGCCGAGCTGCAAGCCTTGATCGCCAAGGTCTTGGCCTTCATCGGTGACATCAAGCCAGAGCAGATCGATGGCAAGGAAGGCATCGAAATCGTTACCCGTCCGGGCACGCCGAAGGAAAAGCGCTTCAGCGGCCAGAACTACCTGCTGACCTACGGCCTGCCGCAGTTCTTCTTCCACGTCACCACCACCTACGCCTTGCTGCGTCACAATGGCGTGGAAGTGGGCAAGCGCGACTACATGGGCGCGTTCTAACCCCGCAGGCATGAAAAAGCCCGGGACGGTGTGGGCCGTTCCCGGGCTTTTTTGTGGCTGACTGGCACATCCTCGGCGGATGTGCCGCCGCTATCGCGAGCAAGCTCGCTCCCACAGGGGGATCTGTTGTGTAGCGGCTATTGTGTGAGCGCCGCTGCCCCCTGTGGGAGCGAGCTTGCTCGCGATAGCGATCGAACAGCCACCGTAATGGTTACGCCGTACGCGCGAGCTTCTCTTCCTCGCCCAGGCACGCCGCCGCCGTGAACAGCACATCCGTAGACGAGTTCAACGCCGTCTCCGCCGAGTCCTGCAGGACACCGATGATGAAACCCACCGCGACCACTTGCATGGCGATTTCGCTGGGAATGCCAAACAGGCTGCACGCCAGGGGAATCAGCAACAGCGAACCACCGGCCACCCCGGATGCGCCGCACGCGCAAATGGCCGCGACAACGCTCAGCAGCACGGCTGTTGGCATATCCACGGCGATACCCAGGGTATGCACAGCCGCCAGGGTCAGTACGGTGATGGTAATGGCGGCACCCGCCATGTTGATGGTCGCGCCCAGTGGGATCGACACCGAATAGGTGTCTTCATGCAGGCCCAGGCGTTTGCTCAGTTCCAGGTTCACCGGAATATTCGCCGCCGAGCTGCGTGTGAAAAACGCCGTGATACCACTCTCGCGCAGGCAGGTGAATACCAGCGGGTAGGGGTTGCGACGCAGTTTCCAGAGCACGATGAGCGGGTTGACCACCAACGCCACGAACAGCATGCAGCCGATCAGTACGGTGAGCAGGTGCAGGTAGCCGAGCAGGGCGCCGAAACCGGAGGTTGCCAGGGTCGAGGCCACCAGGCCGAAGATCCCCAGCGGGGCGAAGCGGATCACCAGGCGCACGATCACGGTGACGCCGTTGGACAGGTCTTCGAGCACGGTACGGGTGGTCTGGCCAGCATGACGAATGGCGACGCCCATGCCGATGGCCCAGGCCAGGATGCCGATGAAGTTACCGTCCATCAGCGCCCGGACCGGGTTATCCACCACGCTCAGCAGCAGGCTTTGCAGCACCTCGCTGATGCCACCGGGCGCCGTGACTGCGACGTCTTGGGTCGACAGCACGAGGCTGGAGGGAAACAGCGTACTGGCAATCACCGCGACCACCGCGGCGGCAAAGGTGCCCAGCAGGTAGAGGAACAGAATCGGCCGGATATGGGTTTCCTGACCATGCTTGTGGTTGGCGATCGAGGCCATGACCAGCACGAACACCAGGATCGGCGCCACGGCCTTGAGCGCGGAGACGAAGACCTTGCCGATGAATGCGGTGGACTTGGCCACGTCGGGCGCCAGCCATGCCAGGACAATACCGGCGATCAGGCCGATGATGATTTGCGTCACCAGGCTGGTGCGTTTGAGGCGTTGCATAGGGGTAACGGACGAAGCTGTCATAACGGCATCTCTGATTTTATTGTGTGCAACGGTCGACGAGTCAGGGCAACAAGCGGGCAGGCCACATGAGCGGACCGTGAGAAAGTACGGCGTTTGCAGGCCGCGGACTTTATCACAGCCCGATGAAAAATCTGACGGACCTGTGACGATCCGTCACTCGGGTGTTCAAGCGCGTTTTGTCTGGTGGACGCATTCTGTTAGGCTTTGCCTTCATCACCTTTCTATATCCGCCAGCGAGCCCCTCGGGCTGACGCTGGTGTCGTCGTTTCGCTGGAGTTCTGCATGTTGTTACCCATTTTTCTGTTGTCGGCCGCCGGTTTTACCGTGCTGACCACGGAGTTCGTCATCGTTGGCCTGTTACCCTCCATCGCCCGCGACTTGCAGGTCAGCATCCCCCAGGCCGGGCTGCTGGTGACGTTGTTCGCGTTTACGGTGGCGGCGTTCGGGCCATTCCTGACGGCCTGGTTCGCCCGCTTTGAGCGGCGCAAGTTGTTTATCAGCGTGCTGGTGATGTTCGGTCTGGCCAACATGCTCGCCGCAGTCGCCCCCAACATCTGGGTGATGGCCGTTGCCCGGTTGATCCCGGCCCTGGGCCTGCCGGTGTTCTGGGCTCTGGCCAGTGAAACGGCGGTGGACATTGTCGGGCCACAGTTGGCCGGGCGGGCCATCGCCCGAATCGGCTTTGGCATCGTCTGTGCCACGGTGTTCGGCATTCCCGTGGGCACATTGATTTCCGATGCGTTTGGCTGGCGCAGCGCGTTCGCGATCCTGGCGGTCATCGCCTTCGCCAAGGCCTTGCTGCTGTTTATCTACTTGCCGAAAACCAATCTGCACCAGCATCAGGTGAGCTTTCGTTCGCAATTCAAGATCCTGCGCAGCCCGTTGATGCAAGGGCATGTGCTGTTGTCGATCCTGGTGTTCAGCGGCATGTTCACCGCCTACACCTATCTGGCGGATATCCTCGAACGCCTCGCTGGGTTCGATGGCACCCTGGTGGGCTGGTGCCTGATGGGCTTCGGCGCCGTCGGGCTGCTGGGCAATTCCCTGGGCGGCCGGGCGGTGGACCGGCATCCGTTGATCGCATCGATGGTCTTCTGCCTGTTCCTGATTGGCGGCATGGTGGCGTTGGTACCGAGCATTCATTCGCCCCTCGCGCTGGCGGCGGCGATGGGCATCTGGGGAGTGACCCAGGCGGCCTTGTTCCTGGTCAGCCATGTGCGGCTGATGAAGGCGGCCCCGCAGGCCCCGGCCTTTGCCGCATCGTTGAACATCGCCGGGGCTAACCTGGGGATTGGCTTGGGGGCGATGGTTGGTGGCCGGGTCATCGATACCCTGGGCCTGGGCAGTGTCGGGTTTGCGGCGGCAGGGTTCATCTTCGTATCGATCCTGCTGGCGTTGCTCCTGATGACTTTCAAACCTCGCGTCACCTGCTAAGCGCTGAACAACTCGCGACGCGCGCCTTCGGCAATCGCGACGATGCCGGGGTGGCTGACCTTGCGCTCCACGGAAATGGCGTAGAAGGATTCGCTCACCGCGTCGGTCTGGCCGATCACTTCTACGCCGTACTGGCGCTTGACCTCTTCGGCGATCACGCTCGGGCCGATGAAAATCCCGCTGCCTGATTGGCCGAAGGCCTGCATCAATGCGCTGTCGTCGAACTCGCCGACGATGCGCGGCTGGATCTGTTGCTCGGCGAACCAGCGTTGCAAGCGGCTGCGCACCACGGTTTCCGGCCCGGGAATCAGCAGCGGAGCGTCATGCAGGCCGTGGGGGAAATCCTGCCCGTAGCGTTCGGCCAGCGCGGCGGTGGCGAAAAAGCTGATCCCGCATTCCCCCAGTTTCTGGCTGTAGCCCTTGATGTCCAGGTGGGTTGGCATTGGGCTGTCGGAAATCACCAGGTCCAGACGCTGGATCGCCAGGTCTGCCAGCAGCCGCTCGAGCTTGTCCTCGCGACAGGTAATGCGCAGCGGCTCACTCAACTCCATGGTCGGCGCCAGCAGCCGGTAGACGATGGATTTGGGTACCACATCCGCCACCCCGACCCGAAACAGGGTTTGCTGCTCGTTGGGCTGGGCTCGCAGCATCAATTCCAGCTCACCGCCCAACTGGAACATGTGTTCGGCGTAGGGCAAGGTCTGGCGGCCGGCCTCGGTCAGTTCCAGCTGCCGTCCGACGCGGCGAAACAGCTTGATGTTATAGGTCTGTTCGAACAGGGAAATCTGCCCGCTGATGGTCTGTGGGGTCAGGTTCAACTGCTCGCAGGCGCGCACGATGCTGCCGGTTTTCGCCACCACCCAGAAGTAATGCAATTGTCGGTAATTGAGCATGGGTTCACACGGATTCGTAAAAACCGAAGTATAACCGCTGAAAATACGAATTTTCCTGAAGTGTTCGCGTCTCTAGAATGCCTGGCCATTGGCGGGCCATTTTCGTGCGTCTTCTATTCTCTCAAGAGGCATTTATTTCATGACATACAAATCCCTGGGACTTGCAGCCTTGTTGACGATGTCTGCAATGACATTGGCGGGCTGTGAGCAGGCTGAAAAAAGTGCCCAGCAACTGATGGGACAGGCAGCGCAAACCGCCAAGCAGGCCATTGATGACACCCACAAGGCCGCCGAACAGGCGATCAGCGAAGCCACCGGCGGGTTGATCAGCCCGAAGAAAAAACCGGCGGACGAAGTTGACGAAACACAAACCCCGACCAAAACCATCTAACACGTCACATCAGTCAGGACTGACCCATGGATTATCTTTTACAGCTCGCCGCCAGTCCCACCGCGTGGATCGCCCTGGCAACTCTGGTGGTCATGGAAATCGTGCTCGGCATTGATAACCTGATCTTCATTTCGATTCTGACCAACAAGCTGCCCGCCCAGCACCGTGCCAAGGCACGGCGGATCGGTATCGGCATGGCGCTGATCCTGCGCCTGGGCTTGTTGAGCACCATTGCCTTCATTGTGCAGTTGACCGAACCGGTCATCGAAATCCTGGGTCAGGCGTTCTCCTGGAAAGACATGATCCTGATCGCCGGTGGCCTGTTCCTGTTGTGGAAAGCGACCACTGAAATCCATCACAGCATGGACCCCGCACCGAATGACCCCAAGTCGGCCACGTCCGGCGTGACCCTGGGCTTTGCTGCTGCAATCGGTCAGATCCTGATGCTGGACCTGGTGTTCTCCATCGACAGCATCATCACGGCTGTGGGCATGACCGAGCATTTGCCGATCATGATCATCGCGGTCGTTGTGTCGGTGTTGGTGATGCTGCTGGCGGCCGAACCGCTCGCCAAGTTCATCAATGACAACCCGACGGTGGTGATGCTGGCCCTGGGCTTCCTGATCATGATCGGCATGACGCTGATCGCCGAAGGCTTCGGCGCCCATGTACCGAAGGGCTATATCTATGCGGCCATGGCGTTCTCGGCGGCGATCGAAGTGTTGAACATGTTGTCCCGTCGGGCCAGGGAAAGGGCGTTGGCCGACAACGCCTGATGCCAGGCAGACAGAAGCCACCCGGGTCCAGGCCCGGGTGGCTTTTTTTTGGATTTGAGAAGTATGGGTTTGAACGTGAGCAGTCAGTGTGCGGCGGCGTGGTGCCGGGCCGGTTTGGCGGCTTTTCCCGATGGCGCAGGTGGCACGTGATGATGGCGCCGAGCAATTCGAAGCACCCCCCACAGCATGGCCGTGGCTACGCTCAGCCAGCCAAATATCAGCATCAGGATTGTCGTCGTCAGGCTCATTTGTGCCTCCTTCTATCCCCGGTCCGGGATATCGCACCCAGTACAATGGACAGTCTAGTCGCTCAAGTGTTGCAGCTAATCGATCTATGGCGCTGGGGTTCGGATCGGTTCGTTCTATCACCCTCGTAAAACGAAGGTTATGGCTATACCCAGGGCTGTGCGCGCCTTATGATCGTCGACCCAAGCCTGGCCCGGATGCCGGGTGTCTGAACAAGAGAGTCATCATGTCACCGGTTATTTCATCTTTTCGATCACTGGTCCTGACGCTGTCCTGCCTCGTTGCCCTGGTGGGGTGTGCGGGCAGTGTGTCGCCGCAGATCCAGCGCCTGCCCGAGCGGGTGGAACTTAACAGCGTGCCGTTCTACCGTGGTGAAATGCACCAGGGCGCTCCGCAGTCCCTGGCCGCCTTGCTGACGTTGCAAGGCACTGTCATCACGCCGGGGCTGCTGGAAAAACCGTTGCACCTGCCCGGTGGCGAAGCTGGTTTGCAGGAGAATATACCCACCCTGGCGCGGGAGTACGGGTTGCTGGTGTATCCCCTCCGCCCCAGGCTGCCGGTATTGTTGGAGCAGGTCGCGGCGGGTTATCCGGTGCTGGTGCGCTATATCGAGGGTTCGGCGTTCTGGCCCGCGCCTCGGTATGGAATTCTCGTCGGCTACGACCGTCGGAAGCAGACGGTGTTGCTGCGTGCAGGCATGAACCCGCGGCAGTTGATGAGCTTCAGTGCCTTCGAATCGGACTTCCAGGGCGCGGGCGGCTGGGCGGTGCTGGTCCAGCGACCTACGCAGCTTCCGGCCAATGTCGACTCGCAGCGGTGGCTCAAAGCGGCGGCCGAATTGGCCGGGGCAGGGCAGGAGCAAGCGGCGGCGCGGGCCACCAAGACCTTGGAAACGGCGCATTGATCGCTCCCCCCGTTCGTCACTTGCCGGGCACAACCTGGCAGGCCTGAGGCTCTTATCGTCAGGGTTGGGCATTTTCCGACCGTGATTGGAGGAGGCGCGCATGGCACAGTCGAAAACACCTACGGGGCCACATTCGTCAGAGCATTCCAGTGGTGATGACCTGGGGTTTGATCCGGATTCGCCGGACCTTGAGGATCCTCAGGTTGATCCGGTAGGGCCGGCCAAGGCGCCTCTGGACAAGAAGGAGGAGCGCAAGCCCAAGCCTTATGATCCGCTGGGTGATCTGAAGGTCTAGAGATTGCCGTGGGTTGGTGTGTATATCCGTTTCTGCGGTAACGGCGGCTTATGGTTCCGCTCTTACAGCGGGTCACTTTTGGAAGAGCGCCAAAAGTAACCAAAAGCGCTTTGCCCCACCACTCGGTGCCTCGCTTAGGCTCGGCATGCCCTCACTCCGGCATTGCTCCGTGGGCCGCCGCGAAGGGCCATCCATGGCCCA
>NZ_JBFREY010000042.1:0-38615 GCF_052114545.1 Pseudomonas sp. KB_12
CTGTAGGAGCTGGCGAAGCCTGCGATCTTTTGATCTTGATCTTGATCTTGATCTTGATCTTGATCTTGATCTTGATCTTGATCTTGATCTTGATCTTGATCTTGATCTTGATCTTGATCTTGATCTTGATCTTGATCTTGATCTTGATCTTTCGCTCTCGACTCAATTGTCTGGGGCAAGATCGCAGCCTCGTTGCACTCGACAGCTCCTACACAGCTCCTACATGGCTTCTACAGGGCCTTTTGGGAGCAAGTCCTATGGCTACAACAACGTCCCCCGGCAATCGAGCACCAGGCGCGCGCCGCCGTGTTCGCTGCTGCCCACCTCCAGCGTGAACCCATGCAGATTGACGATCGCCGCGACGATCGACAGGCCCAGGCCGAATCCGCCGTGCTGGCTGCTGCCCTCGGCACGGTAGAAGCGGCGGAACACGGCCTTGCGCTCCGCCTCGGGGATACCCGGGCCCGAATCGAGCACTTCGATGCGGGTGCTGTCGCCCTGATCGACCCCACGCAGGATCACTGTGCCTCCCGGCGGGGTGAACTTGATGGAGTTGCTCAGCAGGTTCGACACGGCCTCGAACAATAATGCCCGGTCGCCGTTGAGTAGGGGCAGGGCATCAGGCACCTCGAGGATGAAGGTCAGCTCGCCTTCCTCGGCCAGCGGCAGGTAAAAATCATGCAGCTCCTGCAATAACTGCAACGGGTCAAGGCGCACGAAACCCGAGCGCCGCTGCTGGTCTTCCAGCTCGGAGATCCGCAACAACCCCCGAAACCGCGCCATCAGGGTGTCGGTCTCGGCGATCACCTGATCCATTTGCAAGGCCTCGGGCGAGCCGTCCGGCGCTTGCTGCTGGATGCGATAAAGTTGGGCGCGCAGACGCGTCAAGGGGGTGCGCAGGTCATGGGCGATGTTATCGCACACGCCCTTGACCTCATTCATCAGGCGTTCGATGCGCTCGAGCATGGCATTGACGATCGCCGCCAGCATGTCCAGTTCGTCGCGCCGGCTCGACAGCGGCAGCCGATGGGTCAGGTCGCCGGCAACGATGGCTTCGGCACTGGCCTGCAGTTTGCGAATCCGCTGCAACGGTCGCCGGCGCAGCAGATGCCAGCCGGCGATACCCGGCAGGATCGTCAGCGATACACCCCAGAACAGTGCGTGCAAGATGATGCGGGTCACGGCGAACAACGAGCCATTGTCCCGCGCCAGGACCAGCCAGCGGCCGTCCTGGGTCCGGCTCGCCACCGCGTCACAACTGTCGGAAGGCACGCTGGGGTCGTCGGAATCGACGCAACCGCCGAGCATGTGGATCTTGCCATCCAACGGCAGGTCCGCCGGGATCCGCACGATCGGTCCGCTCAAGTGGCGCAGTTGCGGATCGAACAACCCGTAGGCGTCAACGCCGCGCTCGTCCAGCGTCAGGCTGGCCATGAGCGCATCTTCCAGTTGATCGCCATGGATCCGGGCGAACAGGTGCTGGCGCTGCATCAGGGAGTGCTTGGCCAGGCTGTCGAGGTAGCCAAACACTTCGTAATACATGACCCCCATCAGGATCGCGCTCCAGATCACGAACAGCGAACTGTACAGCGCCAGCAGGCGGCTGCTGGAGGAGCGCCAGCCTTTAGCAGGGTTCAGCAATGACATAGCCGGAACCCCGTACCGTGCGAATCAGCGGTTCCAGGCCCGGCGGGTCGATTTTCTTGCGCAGGCGGCCGATGTGGACATCGATCAGATTGGTGCCTGGGTCGAAGTGATAGCCCCAGACTTCCTCGAAAATCATCATGCGCGAGAGGATCTGCCCGCTGTTGCGCATCAGGAATTCGAGCAGTTTGTATTCGGTGGGCAGCAGGCTGAGCAGTTGCCCGTTGCGGCTGGCTTCGCGGCTGATCAGGTTCAGCTCCAGGTCGGCTACCCGCAGCACGGTTTCCGGCTCGCGGGCGCCATTGTTGCGCCGCAGCAGCACTTCGACCCGGGCGGCCATTTCGTCGGTGGCGAACGGTTTGGTCAGGTAATCGTCGCCGCCGGCCCGCAGGCCACGGACCCGCTCGTCCACGTCGGAGAGGGCGCTGATCATCAGGATCGGCGTGGCTACGCCCATGGTGCGCAGCGTGGTGACGATCACCAGGCCGTCGAGCTCGGGCAGCATGCGGTCGAGGGTGATCAGGTCGTAGTCGCCGCTTACCGCCCGCTCCAGGCCTTCGCGGCCGTTGTCGACCCAATCGACGTCCAGGCCGTTGCGGGTCAGCTCGGCGACGATTTCACGGGCGGTCACGGCGTCGTCTTCGATGGTCAGGATGCGGTTCATGGGCGGTACCGTGTTGGGAAATTGGTGCTATTGCGCAGCATTCTGCCAAAGAATACCTGTCGGCTTTCTGAAAAAAAGTTCATGAGCCGACGAGCCGATTCGCTGGCCTGGATCAACACTTGGTCACAAATAATCCCTAACATAAATTCCCTGCGCACTATCATGTGGCGTCCGTTGCCCTGCTTTGGCGCACTGCTGCTGCCGGGTACTGATGCGAACCGGTGATGGTGTGCCGCAAGGAGCCGAGCCCCCACAGAATCTTCAAGGAAGAGCAGTATGATGCAACCTTCAGACCTTCGACGCCGAAAATTCGATATCCAGCCGCTGGCAGAGGCCGACATGACGGTGCGCCTGGACGGGCAGGCTGTCAGCGCTGCCCACGGTGAAACCGTCCTCACCGTCATCCAGTCCCTTGGGCAACGTCAGGTGGCCCGCAACGATCACGACCAGATCAGCGGCGCGTACTGCGGCATGGGCGTGTGCCAATGCTGCCTGGTCAGGATCGACGGTCGCCACAAGCGCCGCGCCTGCCAGACCCTGGTGCGCCCTGGCATGCAGATCGAAACCCGGGTCAACCGCATCACCGAAACGGAGGCGCCATGAACCTCGATCCGGTGATTGTCGGCGGTGGGCCGGCGGGCATGGCCGCGGCCATTGAACTGGCCTCCCACGGCGTGCGCTGCACCTTGCTCGAAGAAGCGCCGCGCCTGGGTGGCGTGGTGTATCGCGGACCGTTGCGCGATGGCGTGCGCCTGGATTACCTGGGCCCGCGCTACAGCGAAGCCCTGGAGAAACTCCACGGTGAATTCCAGCAACACGCTGGCCTGATCGACGTGCGATTGAGCAGCCGGGTCATCGGTGCCGAAGGCTTCCGGGCGCTGATGCTGCTGGATGCCGACGAGCGCCTGGGCGAGGTCGCCTATTCCCATCTGGTCCTGGCGGCCGGTTGTCACGAACGCAGCGTGCCGTTTCCTGGCTGGACCCTGCCGGGCGTGATGATGCTCGGCGGCCTGCAATTGCAGATCAAGAGCGGTGTGGTCAAGCCGCCGAGCCCGGTGGTGATCGCGGGCACCGGTCCGTTGTTGCCACTGGTGGCTTGCCAACTGCACGCGTCGGGCGTGGCGGTGGCGGGGGTGTATGAGGCTTGTGCGTTCGGCCGGATCGCCAAGGAAAGCCTGGCGTTGCTGAACAAGCCGCAACTGTTCCTCGACGGCCTGAGCATGCTGGCCTACCTCAAGCTCAAACGCATTCCCGTGCGCTATGGCTGGGGCGTGGTGCAGGCTGACGGCGAGGGTGAGTTGAGCGTCGTTACCGTAGCGCCTTATTCCACGACCTGGGAACCCGACCTCAAACGCGCGGAACAGGTGCCGGCCCAGACGCTGGCGGTCGGCTACGGGTTTATCCCGCGGACTCAATTGAGCCAGCAGATGGGCCTGGAGCACGGTTTCAGTGACGACGGCTATTTGCGGGCCGTGTCCGATGCCTGGCAACAAAGCAGCGAAGCGCACATTCACCTGGCCGGCGACATGGGCGGGATTCGCGGCGGTGAAGCGGCCATGCTGAGTGGACGCATCGCGGCCCTGTCGATCCTGATGCAACGCAATGTGCTGGATCCGTCCACGGCCCTGGCGCACCGCGAACGCTACCAGGCGCAACTGGAGCGGATCATTCGCTTTCGCGCCGCTGTGGATCGCTACACCCAGCGTGGCGCCGGGCAAACCGCATTGCCGGCCGCCGATACGGTGATCTGCCGCTGCGAGCACGCCACCCGCGCCGACATCGACCGGGCGCTGGAGCAAGGCGTGCAAGACATGGCCAGCCTGAAGATGCGCACCCGCGTGAGCATGGGCGATTGCCAGGGGCGGATGTGCGTCGGCTATTGCAGCGACCGCTTGCGCGAGGCCACCGGGCGTGCCGACGTGGGCTGGCTGCGACCGCGTTTTCCCATCGATCCGATTCCCTTTTCAGCGTTCCAGAACGTCGGCATGGAGGCCGTTTCCCATGATTAAGAATTATGACGTGGTCATTGCCGGTGGCGGTGTGATCGGCGCCTCGTGCGCCTATCAACTGTCCAAGCGCAAACACCTGAAAGTCGCCCTGATCGACGCCAAGCGCCCCGGCAACGCGACCCGTGCGTCGGCCGGTGGCCTGTGGGCCATTGGCGAGTCGGTGGGCCTGGGCTGCGGGGTGATTTTCTTCCGCATGATGTCGGCCAACCGCAAGCGCCAGACCCAGGGCGCCGCGGTGGCGGTGGACGCCAGCACGCCGCACATCCTGCCCCAGTCGTTCTTTGATTTCGCCTTGCAGTCCAACGCGATGTATCCGCAGTTGCACCGCGAGTTGATCGACAACCATGGCATGGATTTCAAGTTCGAGGAAACCGGGCTCAAGTTCGTGATCTACGACGACGAAGACCGTTTGTACGCCGAGCACATCGTCGCCTGCATTCCTCACCTGGCGGACCAGGTGCGCTGGCTGGACCAGGCTGCCCTGCGTGAGGCGGAGCCGAGTGTCAGCCATGAAGCCTTGGGTGCGCTGGAGTTTCTCTGCGATCACCAGGTCAGTCCGTTCCGCCTGGCCGATGCCTACACCGAAGGCGCCCGGCAGAACGGTGTCGACCTGTTCTTCAACACCAGCGTGACCGAGGTGCTGCGCAGCGGCACGCGGGTGACAGGGGTGAAAACCGCCGAGGCGGGGACGTTCAACTGCCGGACCCTGATCAACGCGGCCGGTGCCTGGGCGGCGGACCTGAGTGAGCAGGCCACTGGGGTGCGGATTCCGGTCAAGCCGGTCAAGGGGCAGATCCTGCTGACCGAGCGCATGCCGAAAATCCTCAACGGCTGCCTGACCACCAGCGACTGCTACGTGGCGCAGAAAGACAACGGTGAGATCCTCATTGGCAGCACCACCGAAGACAAAGGCTTCGACGTGACCACGACCTATCCCGAGATCGAAGGGTTGGTGCAAGGCGCGGTGCGGTGTATCCCGCAGTTGGTCGACATCAACCTGAAACGAACCTGGGCCGGCCTGCGCCCGGGGTCTCCTGATGAATTGCCGATCCTGGGGCCGATGCGCGGGGTGGAAGGCTATCTCAATGCCTGCGGGCATTTCCGCACCGGCATCCTGACCTCGGCCATCACCGGGGTGCTGCTGGACAAGCTGGTGAACAACGAGCCATTGCCGCTGGACATCACCCCGTTCCTGGAAGATCGCTTCGAGGTGGCGCCGACAGTAAAGCCCCAGGAAATGGAACTGGCCTGAAGAAACTCGGTGAGGAACAAAAATCTCGCAGTCACCCGAAAACAAACTGTGTGCGAGCCTGTGGGAGCAAAGCTTGCTCGCGATAGCGGTCTACCAGTCAACATTGTTGCTGGATGATCCAGCGCTATCGCGAGCAAGCTTTGCTCCCACAGGTACTCTGGTTACCCCCAGGCTTTTTTGTTCACATCCAGTTATTCCATCGGCGTACTGACAAACGCCTCCAACCCTTCGGCATAGGCGGTGAACGCGCTGATCAACGGAAAAGCCTTGCCTTGCACCTGGTCCGGCACCACCAGGTTGGTGAAGCTCCAGGCCACTGCCACGGTGATGCCGGCCTGGTCGAGTTTGCCATCAGTGCCCAGCGGCGGCTGCTCCAGTTCCTGCTCCAGCATTCCATAAGCCGCCGCCAGTTGGCCTTCCACGCGTTCAACCCAAGGCGCGTGCTGGATCTCCGTTGGCCGCAGGTTGCGTTCGTAGTAGATCTGCACCGACTTCTCACAGGCCGCCAAGGCCAATCCAATCAGGCGCAGTGAGCGCACCCGCTGCCCAAGGTCGGCCGGCATCAAGCTTTTCCCCGGCGCGGCCAAGGCCTCCAGGTAATCGATGATCAACGTGGAGTCCATCAGCACCGTGCCATCGTCCAGCACCAGGGTCGGGGCCTTGACCACCGGGTTGATGCGCTGGAACTGTTCGAAATGCCTGAACACCGAAACGGACTCGTGCTCCAGGGTAACCCCCAGGCACTTGGCGGAAATGGCGACGCGTCTTACATAGGGTGAGTCCAGCATGCCGACCAGTTTCATGACTTCTCCTTGAGTAATTCTCTGCGGGCGTTAATCCTCGAACCCGACCTGTTCATGGATTTCATCGACCTTGAGTTCCAGTCGGTAAGCCACGGCGATGAACAACGCCTGGCACAGGCACAGCGTGGCACTCAGCGAACGGAAGGCGAACGAACTGCCTTCGTTGACCAGCAACACCGCGTTGGCCCGTTTGGCCAGGGGTGACAGGTTGCTGTCGGTGATGATCAGGGTCTTGGCCTGATGGTGCTGGGCAATGCGCAGGCAGTGCTGGGTTTCCTTGCCATAGGGCGTGAAGCTGATGGCGATGACCAGGTCGTTGGCGCGCACGCTGCGCATCTGCTCGCGGTAACTGCCGCCCAGGCCGGACACCAGGTGAATGCGTTTATTGGTGTGTTGCAGGTTGTAGACCAGGTAATCGGCCACCGCGAACGAGCGGCGCACACCTACCACGTAGATGTTGTCGGCGTTGACCACCAGGTCCACGGCCTTTTCGAACGCTTGGTCGTCCAGCTCCAACCCCAGGCGCTCGATGCCCGACAGGGTCGCGTTGACGCATTCACGGGCCAGGTCGCCGCCGCTGGCTTTCTGCGACTTGTTGGCGATCATGCTGCGGATGCGCTGCTGGTAGTTCTGCACCGGGGTGGTCTTGTGGGTGTAGGCCTCGCGGAACAACGCCTGCATTTCGCTGAACCCGCTGAAACCGAAACGCTGGGAAAACCTGACGATGGCCGAGGGGTGCACTTCGCATTCCCGGGCGATGTCGCTGATGCGGTCGACCATGATCCGGTCGCTCTGCTGGCTCATGTAGCTGGCAATGCGTTTGAGCTGGCGCGGCAGGCTTTCGTATTCATCGGTGATCAGTTGCAGCAGGCGCTCGGCATTGATCGGTGGGCTCGAGAGGGCGGGTTCGGACGCGCTCTCGGACGGCGCCGGCAGATCATCGGGGCGGGTCATAGAAAATCCTTCTGGCTTGTTCTTATAGGGCGGCCCGAAAAAAGGCCGGCCCTCGACAATAGGTTGGCTGGTCGCAGTCTACAGCGTAGGCGCAGGGAAAATCATGGGCGGACAAATGTTGCGGCATCTGCTGAAACGATGCACTGCGCCTGGTTCGCGTTGGTTATAGCGTATTGGAAAAAATATTCCACGTAAAAAATTTATAGAATAATTATTGATTATTGCGCTCTGCTCGTTTTAGTCTGCATTCACCAACAGCGCTGGCGTCGGTTTTGGCGACAAGCGCAGGCTGATAAAAATAACAGGAGCCAGCATGGGCCAGACTCGTTTTGCCAGTGGGCGTCAATTGGATGTGATCTGCCTGGGACGCCTGGGCGTCGACCTTTACGCGCAGCAAGTCGGCGCGCGCCTGGAAGATGTCGCAAGCTTCGCCAAGTACCTGGGCGGTTCGTCGGCCAACATCGCTTTCGGCACGGCACGCCTGGGGCTCCGGTCGGCGATGCTGAGCCGGGTAGGGGACGACCACATGGGCCGCTTCCTGGTGGAGTCCCTGGCACGTGAGGGCTGCGACGTCAGTGGCATCAAGGTCGATCCCGAACGCCTGACGGCCATGGTCCTGCTGGGGATCAAGGACCGGGAAACCTTTCCCCTGGTGTTCTACCGGGAAAATTGCGCCGACATGGCGTTGCGCGCCGAAGACATCGACGAAGCCTTCATTGCCTCCAGCAAGGCGCTGCTGATCACCGGCACGCATTTCTCTACCGATGGCGTCTACAAGGCCAGTACCCAGGCGCTGGATTACGCTGAGAAGCACAACGTCAAATGCGTGTTGGACATCGATTATCGGCCGGTGCTCTGGGGCCTGGCGGGCAAGGCTGATGGGGAAACCCGTTTTGTGGCCGACCAGAAGGTCAGCCAGCATGTGCAAGGCATCCTGCCGCGTTTCGATCTCATCGTTGGCACCGAAGAAGAATTCCTCATCGCTGGCGGCAGCGAAGACCTGCTGACCGCGCTGCGCACCGTGCGCTCGCTGACGGCGGCGACCCTGGTGGTCAAGCTTGGCCCGCAAGGTTGCACGGTGATTCATGGCGCCATTCCTGCCCGCCTTGAAGACGGCGCCCTTTACCCTGGTGTCCGGGTCGAAGTCTTGAATGTACTGGGCGCCGGTGATGCATTCATGTCGGGGTTCCTTGCCGGTTGGCTGGAGGACGCCAGCGATGAGCGCTGCTGTCAGTTGGCCAATGCCTGCGGCGGCCTGGTGGTGTCGCGCCATGCCTGTGCCCCGGCGATGCCGACCCGGGCCGAGCTCGACTATTTATTCAAGAGCCCGGTGCCGATTACCCGGCCGGACCAGGATGCCGTGCTGCAACGGCTGCACCAGGTCAGCGTGCCGCGCAAGACCTGGAAGCAACTGTTCATCTTTGCGTTCGACCATCGCTGGCAACTGGTGGAGCTGGCCCAGAAGGGCGGCCGCGACCTGAGCTGCATTGGTGACCTCAAGCAACTGTTCATCCAGGCGGTGGAGCGGGTCGAAGCCGATCTGCGGCGCCAAGGCGTCGAGGCCGACGTCGGTCTGCTGGCCGACCAACGCTTCGGCCAGGACTCGCTGAACGCTGCCACCGGTCGCGGCTGGTGGGTAGCGCGGCCGGTGGAAGTACAGAATTCGCGGCCGCTGGCGTTCGAGCATGGACGCTCCATTGGCAGCAACCTGATCGCCTGGCCGCAGGAACAGATCATCAAGTGCCTGGTGCAATTTCACCCTGATGACGAACCGCTGCTGCGCCTGGAGCAGGAAGCGCAATTGATGGGGCTGTACAAGGCTTCCCAGGTCAGCGGCCATGAATTGCTGCTGGAAGTCATTCCGCCCAAGGATCATCCGTCACCCCACCCGGACGTGCTCTATCGCGCCCTCAAGCGCCTCTACAACCTGGGTATTTTTCCGGCGTGGTGGAAGATCGAAGCCCAGAGCGCGGATGAATGGAAGCAGCTTGATGAGCTGATCCAGCAACGCGATCCGTATTGCCGTGGCGTGGTCCTGCTGGGCCTCAACGCCCCGGCCGCCACCCTGGCCGAAGGCTTCCGCCAGGCCAGCCAGAGCACCACCTGCCGCGGTTTCGCCGTGGGCCGCACGATCTTCCAGGAACCGAGCCGGGCCTGGCTGGCCGGGGAAATCGATGATGAAACGCTGATCCGGCAGGTGCAGGGCAGGTTTGTGGAGTTGATCGAGGCGTGGCGCAGTGCCCGTGCTTGATGTACAGGGCTTTTGTGGCCAGAGATTGCTCCCGCTGGACGCTGTAGGAGCTGGCGAAGCCTGCGATCTTTTGATCTTGATCGTTCGCTCTCGACTCAATTGGTATTGGAAAGATCGCAGCCTCGTTGCACTCGACAGCTCCTACAGGGCGCAGCCGAGCGGGAGCAATCTCTGGCCACAGGTGATCGGTTGAACATTAGAGACAACAATAAAAGGTGCAGCCATGCCCGCTATTCGAATTGGCATCAACCCGATTTCCTGGAGCAACGATGACTTGCCGTCGTTGGGCGGCGAGACGCCGTTGAGCACGGCGCTGAGCGAGGGCAAGGAAATCGGCTATGAAGGTTTTGAACTCAACGGCAAATTCCCCAAGGACGCCAAGGGCGTCGGCGATGTGCTGCGTCCTTATGACCTGGCGCTGGTCTCCGGCTGGTATTCCAGCCGCCTGGCCCGGCGTTCGGCGGCCGAGGAGATCGACGCCATCGCCAGCCACGTCGAGCTGCTGGCACAGAACGGCGCCAAGGTGCTGGTCTATGGTGAAGTCGCTGACTCCATTCAAGGCCAACGCATTTCACTGATCGAGCGCCCGCGTTTCCATACGGATGAAGCCTGGCAAGCCTACGCCGACAAACTCACCGAACTGGCGCGCTTCACCTTGTCCCGGGGCGTGCGCCTGGCCTATCACCACCACATGGGCGCCTACGTCGAGTCGCCGTCGGACATCGACAAGTTGATGGCCCTGACCGGCAGCGAAGTGGGCCTGCTGTTCGACTCGGGCCACTGCTACATGGGCGGTGGCGAACCGCTGCAGGTGCTGCGCAAACACATCGAGCGGGTCTGCCATGTGCACTTCAAGGACGTGCGCAAACCGGTGGTGCAACTGGCGCGCAATAATCTCTGGAGCTTCCCCGACTGCATCATCAACGGCACCTTCACCGTGCCGGGTGACGGCGACATCGACTTCGCCGCGTTGCTCGACGTCCTGCTGGCCGCCGATTACCAAGGCTGGCTGGTGGTGGAAGCCGAGCAGGACCCTGCCGTAGCACCGAGTTATGCCTACGCCAAGAAGGGCTACGACACGCTGCGTGCCTTGCTGCAAGAAAGGAGTCCGTCATGAGCCTGTTGATCAAGAGCCATTCCAGCGGTCGAACCATGGTCCAGTTGCCGGCAGGTGAGCTGGAATACGTCGGGTTCGCCGCCTACCGCCTGAGCCTGGGCGAAACCCTGCCGGTGGCCGCCGGTGACAAGGAATTGTGCCTGGTGCTGCTCAGCGGCCGCATCAGCCTCAAGGGCGAAGCGCCGGGGCAGGGGGCCTTCGATTGGGACAACCTCGGTGATCGCCAGTCGGTGTTCGAGGACAAGTCGCCTTATGCCGCTTACCTGCCGCCGGGCAGTCAGGCCCAGGTCACCGCGTTGAGCGATGTACAGATTGCCGTGTGCGCCGCGCCGGGGTCTGCGCAGAACGGTTATGGCCCACGGTTGATCCGTCCGGACAGCATGAAGCGCAGTGTGCGCGGCAAGGGCGCCAACACCCGTTATGTCTGCGACATCCTGCCCGACAGTGAACCGGCCCATTCGCTGCTGGTAGTGGAAGTGCGCACACCGTCGGGGCACTCCTCGAGCTACCCGCCGCACAAGCACGACACCGACGACCTGCCGCACCAGAGCTTCCTGGAAGAAACCTATTACCACCAGGTCAACCCGTCCCAAGGCTTCGTGTTCCAGCGGGTCTACACCGACGACCGCAGCATTGACCAGGCCATGGCCGTGGAGAACAGCGACCTGGTGGTGGTGCCCAAGGGTTACCACCCGGTCAGCGTGCCCTACGGGTACGAGTCGTATTACTTGAACGTCATGGCCGGCCCGAAGCGGGTCTGGCAGTTCCATAACGATCCGCAGCACAGCTGGCTGCTGGACCTCTGATTTCCAACATTCCCACGGAGAACAAGAACAATGAGTGACGCCCCGGTAGTAGGCCATTACCTCAACGGCCACGTGCAGGACCGCGATAGCACGCGGTTCAGCAATGTCTTCAACCCGGCCACCGGTGCGGTGCAGGCCCGGGTGGCCCTGGCCGAGCCGGGCACCGTCGACGCGGCCGTGGCCTCGGCGCTGGCGGCGTTCCCGGCCTGGTCCGAGCAGTCGTCATTGCGTCGTTCGCGGGTGATGTTCAAGTTCAAGGAACTGCTGGACCGGCACCACGACGAACTGGCGCAAATCATCAGCCGCGAACACGGCAAGGTACTGTCCGATGCCCACGGCGAAGTCACTCGCGGCATCGAGATCGTCGAGTACGCCTGCGGTGCGCCAAACCTGCTCAAGACCGATTTCAGCGACAACATCGGCGGCGGCATCGACAACTGGAACCTGCGCCAACCGCTGGGCGTTTGCGCCGGGGTCACGCCGTTCAACTTCCCGGTGATGGTGCCGTTGTGGATGATTCCCCTGGCGCTGGTCGCCGGTAACTGCTTCATCCTCAAGCCTTCGGAGCGCGATCCGTCCGCCAGCCTGCTGATGGCCCGGTTGCTGACCGAAGCCGGCTTGCCGGACGGTGTGTTCAACGTGGTCCAGGGCGACAAGGTGGCGGTGGATGCGCTGTTGCAGCACCCGGATATCGAAGCGATTTCCTTTGTCGGCTCCACGCCGATTGCCGAGTACATCCACCAGCAGGGCACGGCACACGGCAAGCGTGTGCAGGCCCTGGGCGGGGCCAAGAACCACATGATCGTCATGCCTGACGCCGACCTCGACCAGGCGGCGGATGCCTTGATCGGCGCCGCCTACGGCTCGGCCGGCGAGCGCTGCATGGCGATTTCCATTGCCGTGGCGGTGGGTGATGTGGGCGATGAATTGATTGCCAAGCTGTTGCCGCGCGTCGACCAACTGAAGATCGGTAACGGCCAGCAGCCCGGCACCGACATGGGGCCGCTGGTCACCGCCGAGCACAAGGCCAAGGTCGAAGGTTTCATCGACGCCGGCGTGGCCGAGGGCGCGCGCCTGATCGTCGATGGCCGTGGTTTCAAGGTGCCCGGGGCCGAGCAGGGCTTCTTTGTCGGCGCGACGCTGTTCGACCAGGTCACCGCCGAGATGAGCATCTACCAGCAGGAAATCTTCGGCCCGGTGCTGGGGATCGTTCGCGTACCGGATTTCGCCACGGCGGTGGCGCTGATCAACGCCCATGAGTTCGGCAATGGCGTGTCGTGCTTCACCCGTGACGGCGGCATTGCCCGGGCATTCGCCCGCAGTATCAAGGTCGGCATGGTCGGCATCAACGTGCCGATTCCGGTGCCCATGGCCTGGCATTCCTTTGGCGGCTGGAAGCGTTCGTTGTTCGGCGATCACCATGCCTACGGTGAAGAAGGCCTGCGCTTCTACAGCCGCTACAAAAGCGTGATGCAGCGCTGGCCCGACAGCATCGCCAAGGGTCCTGAATTCAGCATGCCGACTGCTCAATAACTCTTTTTTGAATGACTGCCGGAGGGAGAACAACAATGAACAAGCCCCTGCGTTTTGCCTTGAACCGAATGGTTGCGCCACGCCTGTCACTGCCCGCTTTCATCGACCTGGCCCTGGCGTTGAAAACCGACGCCATCGAGATCCGCAACGATCTGAAGGGCGTCGAGATCGAAGACGGCATGCCGCCGGCCCGGGTGCGCGAGTTGTGCGAGGCGCGCGGCATCAAGGTGCTGTCGATCAACGCCCTGTACCCCTTTGACGTGTGGAACGAAGAGCGCCGCGCCCAGGCCGTGCGGTTGGCCGACTACGCCCGCGAATGCGGCGCCGAGGGTCTGGTGATGTGCCCGCTCAATGATCGCGCCGACCCGCGCAGCGAGGCTGAACGCGCGGCGGGGCTGCGTACGGCCCTCAGTGAACTGGCGCCGATCCTGCGCGCCTTTGGCATCTACGGGTTCATCGAGCCCCTGGGTTTCGAAGAGTGCTCGTTGCGTCGCAAGCGCACGGCGGTGGAAGCGATCAAGAGCATTGGTGGGCTGGATGTGTTCCGCCTGGTGCACGACACCTTTCACCATCATTTGGCCGGTGAACAGGAATTCTTCCCTGAGCTGACCGGGCTGGTGCACATCTCTGGTGTCGAGGATGCCCAGGCGCCGCTGGCGACGATCCGTGACGGCCACCGGGTGCTGGTGGGCGCGGCTGACATCCTCGGCAATGCCGTGCAGATCGAGGCGCTGCGGGCCGGCGGCTACGAGGGCTATCTGTCCTTCGAACCGTTCGCCGAGAGCGTCCATGACCTGGCCGACATCCGCCAGGCGTTGGGGGCGAGCATGAACCACTTGCAAAGCTGCCAGGCCTGACCCGACTCCCTGAACGCTGGAGACCCCCTGTGGGAGCGAGCTTGCTCGCGATGACGGCGGCACACTCAACATCTAAGCTGCCTGACACACCGCTATCGCGAGCAAGCTCGCTCCCACACTTGACCGAGTTGCGTTTGAAAAGGTGCAAGCATGACCACAACACGACTGACCATGGCCCAGGCCCTGGTGAAATTCCTCGATAACCAGTACATCGAAGTCGATGGCGTCCAGAGCAAGTTCGTCGCCGGGGTGTTTACCATTTTTGGCCACGGCAACGTGCTGGGCCTGGGCCAGGCGCTGGAGCAGGACAGCGGCGACCTGGTGGTCCATCAGGGCCGTAACGAGCAAGGCATGGCCCACGCCGCCATCGGTTTTGCCAAGCAGCATCTGCGGCGCAAGATCTACGCCTGCAGCTCGTCGGTCGGCCCCGGTGCGGCGAACATGCTGACTGCCGCCGCCACCGCGACGGCGAACCGTATCCCCTTGCTGTTGCTGCCCGGCGATGTCTACGCCAGTCGCCAGCCGGACCCGGTGCTGCAGCAGATCGAGCAGTTCCATGACCTGAGCATCAGCACCAACGATGCCTTCAAGGCCGTGAGCAAATACTGGGATCGCATCAACCGCCCCGAGCAACTGATGACCGCCGCGATCCATGCCATGCGGGTGCTGACCGACCCGGCCGAAACCGGCGCGGTGACGCTGGCCTTGCCCCAGGACGTCCAGGCCGAAGCCTACGATTACCCGGATTACTTCCTGCAAAAACGCGTGCACCGCATTGACCGTCGCCCGGCCACCGAGGCGATGCTCGGCGATGCCCTGGCGCTGCTCAAGGGCAAGCGCCAGCCGTTGATCATCTGTGGCGGCGGCGTGCGCTACGCCGGCGCCAACGCCGCGTTGCAGGCCTTTGCCGAACGCTTCGACATTCCGTTCGCCGAGACCCAGGCGGGCAAGAGTGCGGTGGTGTCCAGTCACCCGCTGAACGTCGGCGGTGTCGGTGAAACCGGTTGCCTGGCGGCAAACCTGCTGGCCAAGAAAGCCGACCTGATCATCGGCATTGGCACCCGCTACAGCGATTTCACCACGGCATCGAAATGGCTGTTCCAGCATCCGGATGTGCAGTTCCTCAATCTCAACATCAGCCCGTGCGATGCGTTGAAGCTCGATGGCGTGCAACTGCTGGCCGACGCTCGTTCCGGCCTGGAGGCACTGTCCGCCGCGATGGGCGACTATCGCGCCGAATGGGGCGGGCAGATCGCCGATGCCAAGGCCCAGCTCGACGCGGAAGTGGATCGGATCTATCAGGCGGATTTCCAGACCGAGGATTTTGTCCCGGAAATCAACGACCACATGGACCCGGCGGTGTTTCGCGAATTCATCGAACTCACCGGTTCCTGCCTGACCCAGAGCCGCGTGCTCGGCACCCTCAACCAGACCCTGGCGGATGACGCCATCATCGTCGCCGCCGCTGGCAGCCTGCCCGGCGACTTGCAGCGCAGTTGGCGCAGCAAGGGCGTGAACACCTATCACGTCGAGTACGGTTATTCGTGCATGGGCTACGAGGTGAATGCGGCGCTGGGGGTGAAGCTCGCCGAGCCCGACAAAGAGGTCTACGCCCTGGTGGGCGACGGGTCCTACATGATGCTGCACTCGGAGCTGGCGACCTCGATCCAGGAGCGCCGCAAGATCAATGTGGTGCTGCTGGACAACATGACTTTCGGTTGCATCAACAACCTGCAAATGGAACACGGCATGGACAGCTTCGGCACCGAGTTCCGCTTCCGCAACCCGGACACCGGCAAGCTCGACGGCGGTTTTGTGCCGGTGGACTTCGCCATGAGCGCCGCCGCCTACGGTTGCAGGACCTATAAGGTCAAGACCCTCGACGAACTGCACGCGGCCCTGGCCGATGCGCGGCGCCAGAGCGTCTCGACGCTGATCGACATCAAGGTTTTGCCCAAGACCATGATCCACAAATACCTGTCGTGGTGGCGGGTCGGCGTGGCGCAGGTGTCCACCAGCGCCCGCACCGATGCGGTCGCCAAGACCCTCAACGAACGACTGGCCAAGGCCCGTCAATACTGATTGCCCCAACACTACGAAAGGAGTTCTCTACATGTCTTTGAAGCTGGGCGTCATCGGCACCGGGGCCATCGGCCAGGACCATATCCGTCGTTGCAGCCAGACCTTGCTCAACAGCCAGGTGGTGGCGGTGACCGACATCAACTTGCAACAAGCGGCCAAGGTCGTTGCCGATCTCAAGCTGACCGCCGAGGTCTACCCCGACGGTCATGCATTGATCAAGGCGCCGGACGTGGAGGCGATCCTCGTCACCTCCTGGGGCCCGAGCCACGAAGAGTTCGTGCTGGCGGCGATTGCGGCGGGCAAACCGGTGTTCTGTGAAAAGCCCCTGGCCGTCACGGCCGAAGGCTGTCGCAAGATCGTCGAGGCTGAAATCGCCCACGGCAAGCGCCTGGTGCAGGTCGGTTTCATGCGTCCGTACGATGAAGGTTATCGGGCACTGAAAGCGGTGATCGACAGCGGACAGATTGGCGAACCGCTGATGCTGCACTGTGCCCACCGCAACCCGAGCGTGGGCGAAAACTACAAGACCGACATGGCGATCACCGACACCTTGATCCATGAGCTGGATGTGTTGCGCTGGCTGCTGGCCGATGACTACGTGTCGGTGCAGGTGGTGTTCCCGCGCAAGACCAGCAAGGCCCTGGCCCATTTGCGCGACCCGCAGATCGTCCTGCTGGAAACCGCCCGGGGCACGCGCATCGATGTCGAGGTGTTCGTCAATTGCCAGTACGGCTACGACATCCAGTGCGAAGTGGTGGGGGAGGCCGGCATCGCCAAGCTCCCGGAACCGTCCCAGGTGCAACTGCGCAGCGGCGCCAAACTGTCGAATGCGATCCTGATGGACTGGAAGGACCGTTTCATTGCAGCTTATGACGTTGAACTGCAGGCCTTCATCGACGGCGTCCGCGCCGGGCAGGTGAGCGGGCCGTCGGCCTGGGATGGTTTTGCCGCAGCGGTGGCGGCGGATGCCTGTGTGGCAGCGCAGCAGAGTGGGCAGATCGTCAAGGTCGACCTGCCCGAGCGCCCGCGTTTCTACGGCTAACCACATTTCTCCTTTGGGGATGCGGTCAAATTGTGGGAGCGAGCCTGCTCGCGATAGCGTTGGGTCAGGCGATATTGATGCTGGCAGGCCTGACGCCATCGCGAGCARGCTCGCTCCCACAGGGATTGCATTCATTCAGTGACCAACAAGGAGCTTTCATGCGAATCGGACTAGTGGGCTACGGCAAGGGTGGGCGGTTCTTTCACGCGCCGCTGATCAGCAGCCTGCCCGGGGCTACGTTCGTCGGCGTGGTGACCCGGTCCGCTGAACGGCGCCAGCAACTGGCGAGTGATTATCCGCACGTCCAAGCCTTTGACTCCCTCGAACAATTGGTGGCGGCCGGCGTCGATGCGGTGGTGGTGTCCACGCCTTTGGAGGGTCGCCCGGCCATTGTGCTGCGGGCCATCGAACTCGGCGTGGCGGTGGTCAGCGACAAACCGTTCGCCCCTGACGCCGCACAGGCCGAGGCGCTGGTGCTGGCCGCCGAACGCCGCAACGTGCCACTGAGCGTGTACCAGAACCGCCGCTGGGATTCGGATTTCCTGACTCTGCGCAAGCTGTTGGCCTCCGGCGCCCTGGGGCAGGTCATTCGTTTTGAGTCCAGCGTCGAGCGCTATTCGCCGACCTCGGTCGGCAAAGGCAGCGGTGGCGGGTTCCTGCGCGATTTGGGCAGCCACCTGGTGGACCAGGCGTTGCAACTGTTCGGGCCGGTGGCGCGAGTCTACGCCGAGCTGGACTACCGCCAGCCCGACCAGGTGTTCGACAACGGCTTCTTCATGTCCTTGACCCATGCCAGCGGCGTGATTTCCCACTTGAGCGGCAACTGTGTGCAGAACGCAGCGCGCCCGCGCTTTCGGGTCAACGGCACCCAGGGCTGCTACACCGTAGAAGGCTTGGACGGACAAGAGGCCCAGGCGCTGGCCGGGTTGAGCCCGGCGACCGAGGGCGAACGCTGGGGCGCTGAAGAGCATCGGCGCTGGGGCTGGTTCGAACACGGCACCGAGCGCGAGCGGGTGACCTCGGAGCGTGGCTGCTGGCTGGCGTTCTACCAACACCTGCAAACCGCGTTGCAGGGCGCTGGCCCGCTGCCGGTGGAAGCCCGTGATGCACTGGCGACCACGCGCATCCTTGATGCTGCCAGGCAGAGTGCCGAGCAGGGCGAAGTGGTGCGGTTGTCCACGCCTGTCGGTCATGGAATAAAAGACGAATAAAATTCTAAAATGAGTTGATATGGAAAATATTTTCCAATAAAGTCAATTCCAGGTTACCGACAATCCTGTCTGTCTCCCGCCAAGCCAGCCTTGAACGGATGCCAGACGAAACAAAAACAAGAAACACAGCTAGGTACCGTCGATGAAAACCTTCAGCCGCTCTGCGTTTCACTTGTTACATCTGCTGCGCCTGTCCGCAGTCCTTCCCCTGTTCGAATCCCTGTGTATCCGGCGTAACGGCGCCATGGTGTGTTGCATGCCCGGCGCGCCCATCGTGCGCTTGCCCCGTTCCTGATCCGTCACGCCTTATCCATAAAACCAACAAAAAAGTGGAGAAAGACCGTTCATGAAGACCAAGACCCGTATCGCCTCGCTGGCCCTGTCGTTGATGCTCACCAGCGGCGCTGCCCTGGCGGACCTGAAGATCGGCGTCAGCATGTCCCAGTTCGATGACACCTGGTTGACGTACCTGCGCGAATCCATGGACAAGAAAGCCAAGTCCCTGCCGGACGGCGTCACCCTGCAGTTCGAAGACGCGCGCAGTGACGTGGTCAAGCAACTGAGCCAGGTGGAAAGCTTCATCAGCCAGAAGGTCGATGCGCTCATCGTCAACCCGGTGGACACCGCCGCGACCCAGCGCATCACCAAGGCCGCCGTGGCCGCCGGTATCCCACTGGTGTACGTCAACCGCCGCCCGGACGATCCGAAGTTGCCAGAAGGCGTGGTTACCGTGGCCTCCGATGACCTGGAAGCCGGCCGCATGCAGATGCAATACCTGGCCGACAAGATGGGCGGCAAGGGCGACATCGTGATCCTGCTGGGCGACCTGGCCAACAACTCCACCGCCAACCGCACCAAGGGCGTCAAAGAGGTGCTGGCCAAATACCCCAACATTAAGATCGAGCAGGAACAGACCGGTACCTGGTCCCGGGACAAGGGCATGACCCTGGTCAACGACTGGCTGACCCAGGGCCGCGAGTTCCAGGCCGTGGTGTCCAACAACGACGAGATGGCCATCGGCGCCGCCATGGCCCTCAAGCAAGCGGGCACCAAGAAGGGCAGCGTATTGATTGCCGGGGTCGATGGCACACCGGACGGCTTGAACGCGATCAAGAAAGGCGAGATGGCCGTCTCGGTGTTCCAGGACGCCAAGGGCCAAGCCGACGGCTCGATCGATACGGCGGTGAAAATGGTCAAGAAACAACCGGTCGAACAGTCCGTCTGGGTGCCGTATCGCCTGATCACGCCGGAAAACGTCGATCAGTTCAAGTGACGTTTAACGCACCGGTCCCACCACAACAATAAACAGGCAAGGTTGCAACGCCGACCTTGCCGAGGGAGTACCTGATCATGTTCGCTTCAGCGACTGCTTCGAGCGCCCCGGCGATGACTTTCCGGCCGGACGTATTACCTGATGAACCGTATCTGCTGGAAGTCGTCAATGTCAGCAAAGGCTTTCCCGGCGTGGTGGCCCTGTCCGATGTACAACTGCGGGTACGCCCCGGTTCCGTGCTGGCCCTGATGGGCGAGAATGGCGCGGGCAAATCCACCTTGATGAAAATCATCGCCGGTATCTACCAGCCGGACGCCGGCGAACTGCGCCTGCGCGGCAAGCCGGTGACGTTCGACACGCCGCTGGCGGCCTTGCAGGCCGGCATCGCGATGATCCATCAGGAACTGAACCTGATGCCCCACATGAGCATCGCCGAAAACATCTGGATCGGTCGCGAGCAGCTCAATGGCCTGCACATGGTCGACCATGGCGAAATGCATCGCTGTACCGCCCGGTTGCTGGAACGCCTGCGCATCAAGCTCGACCCCGAGGAGCAGGTCGGCAACCTGAGCATCGCCGAGCGGCAGATGGTAGAGATTGCCAAGGCCGTGTCCTACGACTCCGACATCCTGATCATGGACGAGCCGACCTCGGCCATTACCGAGACCGAAGTCGCCCACCTGTTCTCGATCATTGCCGACCTCAAGTCCCAAGGTAAGGGCATCATCTACATCACCCACAAAATGAACGAGGTGTTTGCCATCGCCGATGAAGTGGCGGTGTTTCGCGACGGTGCCTACATCGGCCTGCAACGGGCCGACAGCATGGACGGCGACAGCCTGATTTCGATGATGGTCGGGCGCGAACTGAGCCAGTTGTTCCCGGTGCGCGAGCAACCCATCGGCGATTTGGTGCTGTCGGTGCGCGACCTGAGCCTGGACGGCATCTTCAAAGGCGTGTCCTTCGACCTGCATGCCGGGGAGATCCTGGGCATCGCCGGGTTGATGGGCTCGGGCCGGACCAACGTGGCCGAGGCGATTTTCGGCGTGACCCCGAGTACCGGAGGCGAAATCCTGCTGGACGGCCAACCGGTGCGCATCAGCGATCCGCACATGGCCATCGAGAAAGGCTTCGCGCTGTTGACCGAGGACCGCAAACTCAGTGGCCTGTTCCCGTGCCTGTCGGTGCTGGAAAACATGGAGATGGCCGTGCTGCCTCATTATGTGGGCAACGGCTTCATCCAGCAGAAAGCCCTGCGCGCCTTGTGTGAGGACATGTGCAAGAAGCTGCGGGTCAAGACCCCGTCGCTGGAGCAGTGCATCGACACGTTGTCTGGCGGTAACCAGCAGAAAGCGCTGCTGGCCCGCTGGCTGATGACCAACCCGCGCATCCTGATCCTCGACGAGCCGACCCGTGGCATCGATGTCGGTGCCAAGGCCGAGATCTACCGACTGATTTCCTACCTCGCCAGCGAAGGCATGGCGGTGATCATGATTTCCTCGGAGCTGCCGGAAGTACTGGGCATGAGCGACCGGGTCATGGTGATGCACGAAGGCGACCTGATGGGCACCCTCGACCGCAGCGAAGCGACCCAGGAACGAGTCATGCAATTGGCTTCAGGCCTGTCCTGATGCCCGTCAGTCCAGATAAAAAAGGTGAATGGTTATGAACGCGATACTGGAAAACAAACCCGCGGCCGCACCGGCCAGGGCGCGCCGGCGACTGCCGACGGAGCTGAGTATCTTCCTGGTGCTGATCGGCATCGGCCTGGTGTTCGAAATGTTCGGCTGGATCATGCGCGACCAGAGTTTCCTGATGAACTCCCAGCGCCTGGTGTTGATGATCCTGCAAGTGTCGATCATCGGCCTGCTGGCCATCGGCGTGACCCAGGTGATCATCACCACCGGTATCGACCTGTCGTCCGGCTCGGTGCTGGCGCTGTCGGCCATGATCGCCGCCAGCCTGGCCCAGACTTCTGACTTCGCCCGGGCGGTGTTTCCCTCCTTGACGGACTTGCCGGTGTGGATACCAGTGGTGGCGGGGCTCGGGGTAGGGCTGCTGGCCGGGGCGATCAACGGCAGCATCATCGCCGTTACCGGTATTCCGCCGTTCATTGCGACCCTCGGCATGATGGTCTCGGCCCGTGGCCTGGCGCGCTACTACACCGAAGGCCAACCGGTGAGCATGCTGTCCGATTCCTATACCGCCATTGGGCATGGCGCGATGCCGGTGATCATCTTCCTGGTGGTAGCAGTGATCTTCCACATCGCCCTGCGCTACACCAAGTATGGCAAGTACACCTATGCCATCGGCGGCAACATGCAGGCGGCGCGTACCTCGGGCATCAACGTCAAGCGCCACCTGGTGATCGTCTACAGCATTGCCGGGTTGCTGGCCGGGTTGGCCGGCGTGGTGGCCTCGGCGCGGGCGGCGACCGGGCAGGCGGGCATGGGCATGTCCTATGAACTGGACGCGATTGCCGCGGCCGTGATCGGCGGCACCAGCCTGGCGGGCGGGGTGGGGCGCATCACCGGCACCGTGATCGGGGCGCTGATCCTTGGGGTGATGGCCAGCGGTTTCACCTTCGTCGGGGTCGATGCCTACATCCAGGACATCATCAAGGGGCTGATCATCGTGGTGGCGGTGGTCATCGACCAGTACCGCAACAAGCGCAAACTCAAGCGCTGATACCCGGGAAGTTGCGACAAAGCGCCACGCCTGACCCGCGTGGCGTTGCCATTTGTCTTCTTAATACAGCTATTGCACCGAATTTCTTGTTATAAACGCACTCCGATGACTGCCAAAAGCCTGTCAGAGAACATTTGAAGGGGTTGTCGGACATTTTCCCTATGTTTTCAGTTGCTGAGGCCTCGACTCGGCCTTAGACTGCCGCCCCTCTTAAATTGAGTGCCGGGTGGCGCTTGGAATAGACGGCGCCTTCCTGATGAGCGTGGCAGCTGCGCTGCGGGACGCTCCATAATTCGCCTTAATGCACGTTTTTTTATAGAGATATCAATGACAAAGGAAAAGTTGCTGGCCATGCCGGCGGATGACTACATGAATGCCGAGCAGCTGGCTTTCTTCACCAAGCTGTTGCAGAACATGAAGGTCGAAACCCACGAGCGCATCGAACAGAACCGAATCGCCATTGAGAGCCTGGACACCCCGGCTGACCCGGCGGACGCTGCTTCCGTAGAAGAAGAGCGTACCTGGCTGGTCAACGCCATTGATCGCGACCAGCGCATGCTGCCTCAGTTGGAGCAGGCCCTGGACCGTATCAACGACGACAGCTTCGGCTGGTGCGACGACAGCGGCGAGGCTATTGGCCTCAAGCGCCTGCTGATCAGCCCGACCACCAAGTACTGCATCGAAGCCCAGGAACGTCACGAACAGATCGACAAGCACCAGCGTCAGGCCTGATTCGCGTTTTCCAAAAAAGATCGCGACCTTTTGACGAAGGCCGCGATCTTTTGCTTTCGCCCGTGCTCGTTCGTCTACTCCCGTTGATCTGCTGCAAGAACACGACTAATGGACCATGGATAATGGCTCTGTAGTGGCGTTTAATGCGGTCATAACAACGAGAGTGTGGGTGACGAACATGGCGACAGACGGAACGCTGACAGGTGCAGTGCCGGCCTCGGTACCTGAGACAAAAAGCACGGCGCGCTGGCTGACGCCGACTTTGCAGAGCCTCGCCCTGGCCTTGCTGTTGTGCGGCATGGCCCTGGGCGGCTGGTCGCTGTACCTGGGCCTGCCGCTGGTCATGCTCATCGTCTGGTTGCCGCGCCTGCGTTCGCGCGTGACGGCGGCGCCCGCACCCGCGACCGACACACTGGCCGAGCTGACCCGCGACCTGTCCTACACCACCAGCCATAACGCGCTGTCAGCGGCCGGTGTCGCCTATTCGGTCAAGCAACTGGCCGGCAAGGTCCAGTCCCAACTCGACGCGGCGGCGCAGATCGTCAGCAATGCCGAATCGATGATCGCCACCGAGCAAGCCACTTCGCAACTCAGCCAGCAAGCCCTGAGCGCCGCCAGCGAAGCCCATCGCAGCAGCCTGGCCGGGCGCAGCGAGCTGGTGGAGTCCATCAGCCGCATGCACCAGCTCAGCCAGCGCGCAAACGACAGCCGTGAGTTGATCGAGGCCTTGAGTGTGCGCAGCGATGAAATCCAGCGGGTCAGCCTGGTGATCCAGTCGATCGCCAGCCAGACCAACCTGCTGGCCCTGAACGCGGCCATCGAGGCGGCGCGGGCCGGTGAGCATGGCCGTGGGTTCGCGGTGGTGGCCGATGAAGTCCGAGGCCTGGCCGGGCGCACGGCTGCGGCGACCGGCGAGGTCGGGGTGATGGTGGCCGACATCCAGCAGCGCACCGCCCAGGTGGTGGAGCAGATCCGTCAACTGGCCGCTGACCTGGACATTGGCGTGCAGCAGGTCGAGCACACCGGCCAGCATCTGGAAAACATCGCTCGGCTCGCCGCCGGCGTCGAAACCCAGGTCAGCGCCATCGCCGAAGGCACCGACACCAATCGCGAACAACTCGACAGCCTGTTCCACGCCATCGAGCAGATGCGCGGTGACCTGTCCATCAGCGACCAGCAGACCCAGCGCCTGGCCGAGGCGGCGGTGCAAATGGAAGGCCAGGCCGAAACCATCAGCGAGCGCCTGGCCGAGGTGGGCCTCGACGATTATCACCAACGGGTCTACGACCTGGCGCGGGAGGGGGCGAGCCAGATCGCTGCACAGTTCCAAGCCGATATCGACCAGGGCCGTGTCAGCCTGGAGGACCTGTTCGACCGTAACTACCAGCCGATCCCCAATACCCAGCCAGCCAAATTCCAGACCCGTTTCGACCGCTACACCGACCAGGTACTGCCGACGATCCAAGAGCCCTTGCTTGCCCGGCATGAGGGCCTGGTGTTTGCGATTGCCTGCACCCAGCAGGGCTACGTGCCGACCCATAACAAGGTCTTCAGCCAGCCGCTGACCGGCGATCCCCAGGTAGACACGCTGAATAACCGCACCAAGCGCAAATTCTCCGACCGCACCGGGATCCGCTGCGGCAGCCACCAGCAGCCCGTGCTGCTCCAGACCTACACCCGCGACACGGGTGAGTTGATGCACGATCTTTCCGTACCGATCATGCTCAAGGGGCGTCACTGGGGTGGCTTGCGCCTGGGCTACAAACCCGAGAAGCCGCGCTAGGCTGTGGGAGCAAAGCTTGCTCGCGATGCAGGCGCCTCGGTTCCCTGGAAAACCGCGTCGTCTTCATCGCGAGCAAGCTTTGCTCCCACAGGTAAATCCCAATAGCCACAAAAGCGGTGGTGCACTCGCCAATGGGACTTGCCGCTACTTGCCGTCGTGCAGACGCACGTTCAGCTGATCCACCAGCACCGCCTCTTCGCCGTCGGCGAGCAGCCATTCCCGGAGCAGGTCTTTTTGCTGGGTCGACCAGAAATCGGCCTCCACCAGCTTGATTTCCGGAGCCAGCGGGTGGGCGATGATGAAGTCGTCAATGGCCTTGCCGTCGGAGGGCAGGCCCAGTTGGTCGAACAGGGTCTTGAGTTCGTGGGAAGGTTGTTCCATGGGAGTCTCCTTTGGGCGGGGCGCCGTCGTGGCGCCTCGGTGCTTCCCTTTATCTGAGGCAAGCGCTCATCAGGAGTTCGATCGGGCTCAGGCTTTCAAGGCCCCTTCATCCACGGCGACCTTCAACGCCTTGGCCGCTTCCCTGGCAGCCTCGGCCGCGATCTCCGCAGTCTTGAACCAGCGATCCTTCTCCACCTGGTGGCAACTGACGGTGGTCAAGGGTGGCTTGGCGCGCATAACGATGACGGCCTGGAACTCGCCTTCGACTTCTCTGGCTTCGCCCCGGATAAAAAATTCGCCGATATCAAATTCCGTCACGTCGCGCCTTCTCCTCGAAGTCATACTATGGGTGCGCGATCCGTCGATGGGCGACGGCTGCGCTGGGCGGGCAGTATGGCAGCAGTTGCCCGTCGACGGCTGAGTTAAGTCATGGACGGGCATAGATGAGTTCAGGCGCTGCGTTCGAGACGCCTGGCCAGGTAGCAGGCTTCGTTATGATCGGTTCGGAATCCTCTTACCCGTCCGGTCGATGTTTCCTCAATGTGAAAAAAACACTTGCCGGCCAAAACGACCCGATAACGCGGTTGTATCAACGAAATAGGCAGGCAATCGACGCCGTCAAAGGTGTCGGCTGTATCAACGATGCTAGGTGGGAAGGGGTGGAGCAGGGTTGTGAAAGTGGCCATGTGAATTCCTTTTCTATGGTTTACCGACGAATTGCCGGGTATTTCGAGTAGTCTCCACGCCTTCGGCTGCTCTAGAATCGGCAGTGTCGTGTGGACGGCTGCGCCTATCTAAAGCAATTTTTTTTGGGCTCGATGTCAGAAAAATGCTTTTTTAAGTGAGAAATTTCCCTAAAGTTAGTAGTCCCATCTTTTCCGATGCTCAGAGTGGCTTTTTCCTTCAGCCTCTGGCGACCCCCCGGGAAAGACGGCGAGAGCGGCAACCTTTAGTCTGCTCTCGGCCCGGGACAGGGCGCGCCGTTCACTTCGAATTTCAGTTACAGGTCCATTACGACACTACAGTCGGCACGGGTTCTCGTGGTCCGTCCTTTCCGGAGGGCGGGCCTTTTTCAAAGATGGGGATGTTTCCTTGGCAGTAAGTAATCTCGACATGCATGCGTTATTCGTACTTGGTGACCTGCGGGCAAAACTGGTCAAACTCTTCCAGTCACGTTTCGTCTACATCACCGAGCAGACCGCCGAAGGTATTTATGTCGCCGAAATCGACACTGAGTCGGCCCTGGTGGTCGATGACAAGCCCAGGCTCGAACTCAAGGTCGGTGATCATTTTCGCGCAGCGGTGCTGCCCAGCCGCGAAGGTGGCAAGTTTGAAATCCGCTTTCGCGAAATCAAGCTGACGGTCTATGGGCTTGGCGATTACGCCTTCGTCACGACCCCCGGTGGTCAGGCAATCCTGTTCAAGGAAGGCCACAGCGTGGTGACCGTGTTTGCGGCCAACGAACAACTGCAAGAAGGCTTGACCAAGACCCTGAAAGCGGTCACCGCCAAGGCCGCCAAGTGGCGCAAGGGCGAACTGGTGACCTTCAAGGCCAGCGAGTGACCGCTTCAGACCGCTGAAAAACGCGTAGGCATCGGGCTTGCGGGGGGGCTGTGCGCCCAAACCGCTGACCGTTTCGCAAGATCTCGCTGGAACCTCGGCTACAGTCAATTGACTGAACTATTCAGGGCTTGCGTTCGGTTACGCAGGGCCGTTCAGCTATTGCTGTATCTGGCATGAGGTGCAAAGCATGAAACGAGTTCGACAGTGGCTGGCTGCCTGGGCCACCTTCGCGGTGTTGGTTTCACCCCTTCCGACGTCGGCCGCCACAGCGCCGATCCACTTTGCCGACTTGAACTGGGAAAGCGGCAGCCTGATCACCGATATCCTGCGGATCATCGTCGAAAAAGGCTATGGGTTGCAGACCGACACATTGCCGGGCACCACCATTACCCTGGAAACCGCCCTGGCCAATAACGACATCCAGGTGATCGGCGAGGAATGGGCCGGCCGCAGTCCGGTGTGGGTCAAGGCCGAGGCCGAAGGCAAGGTGGTCGCCTTGGGTGATACGGTCAAAGGCGCGACGGAAGGTTGGTGGGTGCCCGAGTACGTCATCAAGGGCGACCCGGCCAAGGGCATCAAGCCCCTGGCGCCGGACCTGCGCAGTGTCGAGGACCTGGCGCGCTACAAGCATGTGTTCAAGGATCCGGAGAGCCCTGACAAGGGCCGCTTCCTCAACAGCCCCATTGGCTGGACTTCCGAGGTAGTCAACAAACAGAAGCTCAAGGCGTATGGCCTGTCTGACAGCTACGTGAATTTTCGCAGCGGTTCGGGGGCGGCGCTGGATGCGGAAATCAGTTCGACGATCCGCCGGGGCAAGCCGATCCTGTTTTATTACTGGTCGCCCACGCCGCTGCTCGGGCGCTTCAAGCTGGTGCAGTTGCAGGAGCCGCCGTTCGATGCCGAGGCCTGGAAAACCCTGACCGACGCCGATAACCCCAACCCGAAGCCGACCCGCTCACTGGCCTCGAAACTGTCGATTGGCGTCTCTGCGCCGTTCCAGAAGCAATACCCGGAGATTGCCGAGTTCTTCAGCAAGGTCGATTTGCCCATCGAGCCGTTGAACAAGGCCCTGGCCGACATGAGCGAGAAGCGCACGCCGCCCCGTGAGGCCGCCGAGGCGTTCCTCAAGGCGCATCCACAGGTCTGGCAGGCCTGGCTGCCCAAGGAGGTGGCGGACAAGGTGTCAGCTGGCCTGTAGGGCGCCAACGTGCCAGCAGGTTGAACTCTTGATCCTGGGCAATGAGTCATTCACTGGAACCTGGCAACCTACGCCCGTCCAGCGAAATGCCAAATTCGAGCTAGGATGATTGTTCAACCTTTTTCAGGAGGCTGGCGAATGACGCTTTTATTGGCTCGGTCGCTGGTCGCAGTGTTTGCGACCATCAGCTTGATTCATATGTATTGGGCCCTGGGCGGGCGGTGGGCGACCAAGGCAGTGGTGCCCCAGGTGCCGGTGAAGCAGGGGGAGGCGCTGCGACCGGCGTTCGATCCCTCGGGCTGGCTGACCTTGCTGGTGGCCCTGGCGCTGCTGATGGTGGCGCTGCTGGTGTGCCTGCGGGTCGGCCTGCTGGCGCAGCCGGTCACTCATCGGGCGTTGCAGTGGCTGATCAGTGCGATTGCCTTGCTGATGTTCGCCCGGGCCATTGGCGAGTCGGAGCTGGTGGGTTTCTTCAAGGAGGTCAAGGACTCGACATTCGCCAGGCTCGACACCTGGGTCTATTCGCCGTTGTGCGTGGTGCTTGGGGCCGGGTTGCTGGCGGTGGCGTGGGCCTGAGCCTCTAACGGCGAACGCCGTTGTGGCGAGGGAACTTGCTCCCGCTGAGGTGTAAGAGTTGTGTAGGAGCTGTGTAGGAGCTGTGTAGGAGCTGTCGAGTGCAACGAGGCTGCGATCTTTCCCCCAGACACTTGAGTCTCAAGCGAAAGATCAAAAGATCAAAAGATCAAAAGATCAAAAGATCAAAAGATCAAAAGATCAAAAGATCAAAAGATCAAAAGATCGCAGCCTTCGGCAGCTCCTACACAAGCCCAGCGGGAGCAAGCTCCCTCGCCACACAAGCTGTACCGACTCGAGATATCGGTCAGTCGTTTCGGCGACTGCTCACTTCCGCCGGCACATCATCCCCAGCCATGCGCTTGCGGAACAACGCCGCCCGGGCCAGCAGCAGGGTGGTCACCGGGACGGTGATGGACAACAGGATCGGTATCAGCCAGGCATGCAACACCGGCCCGGACTTGAGCGCCGAAAAATACACGATCGAAGCCAGTGCCACGCACCAGGCGCCCAGTGTGGATGCCAGGGCCGGAGGGTGCATGCGCTGGAAATAATCCTTCAGCCGCACCAGGCCGATCGCTCCGGCCAGGGCAAAGAGGCTGCTGAGCACCAGCAGGATCGCCACCGGGATTTCGACCCACATCGACAGTTCGCCGGTCATTCGATCACCTCGCCACGCAACAGGAACTTGGCCAGGGCAAACGAGCCGACAAAGCCGAACAGGGCGATCAGCAGGGCCGCCTCGAAATAGGTGTCACTGGCGTAACGAATGCCCAGCACCAGCATCATCAGCATTGCCACGATGTACAGATAGTCCAGGGCCAATACCCGGTCCTGCGCCGACGGGCCCTTGAACAGCCGCCACAGGGTCAACACCATCGCCAGGGTGAACAGGAACAGGCTCGACAGGATCGCATTGGACAGCAAGGGGCTCATTGGAAAATCTCCATCAACGGGCGCTCGTAGGTGGCCTTGAAATGCGCGATGAATGACGCCTCGTCCTCCAGGTCGAACACATGCATCAACAGGATGCTGCGGTCCAGGGCCAGTTCCGACCAGACCGTCCCCGGAATCACCGTGGTGATCATCGACAGCGCGGCCAGGCCGTTGGCGTCGTGCAGGTCCAGCGGCACCTTGATGAACCGCGAGCGGGGCGGACGGCGCCCGGCGTTCAGCACACCCCAGGCCACCGCCACGTTGGACACCAGCACATCACGACCCACCAGCAGGAACAAGCGCAACACCACCCACGGCCGGCGGATACGGATGGGCCGTGGGCGCAATGGGCGCATCATCAACGGGGCCAGGAAACCTAGTGCGGCGCCGAGCAGCAGATGGCCGGCGCTGACGGACACGTTCAGCACCAGCCACAGCAACCACAACGCCAGGGACAACCACGGGGCGGGAAACAGGCGTTTCATGGCTGCACCTCCTGCAACGCGGCGCGGGTCTCTGGGGTGGGCACGGCGCGGGTGGCGAGCACCGACATCACATAATGTTCCGGGTTGTTCAGCGCATCGGCAGCGGATTGGGTGTAGCGCAGCAACGGCTCGGCCTTGAAAGTCAGGGCGATGCCCAGGCCCAGCAGCACTATGATCGGCAGGCATTCGAACGGTCGCAGCAGCGGCGATGGGCGTTCCTGGGGCGTCCAGAAACGTTGGATGCCCAGGCGTGAAAAGGCAATCAGCGAGGCCAGCCCCGAGAGGATCAGCAACGCCAACAAGCCCCACGCCTGGTTCGACAGCGGTGCCCCGGCACTGGCGCCGAGCCCCTGGGGATTGAGCAGGGCGCTGAGCAGGCTCAGCTTGCCGATGAACCCCGACAGCGGCGGCATGCCGATAATCAACAGCGCACAGAAGATAAAGCTCAAGCCAAGGAAGGCCATGGTCCAGGGAATCACTTGCCCGACCACGGCTTTCTGCTCGTCGTCGAGGTTGATGCCCTTGGGCGGTTGCAAGGATTCCAGCGGTCGCGGCAAGGTGTCGAAGTCGTCGTCCAGGGCCAGTTCATTGGCCGAGCGCGAACGCTCGATCAGCTCGGCCAGCAAGAACAGCGCGCAGAGCGCCAGTGTCGAACTCACCAGGTAAAACAGCGCCGCGCCCACCAGGTTGGGTTGGGCGAAGCCGATGGCCGACAACAGGATCCCGGCCGAAACCAGGATGCTCAGGCTTGCCATGCGCTCCAGCCGTTGGGCCGCGAGAATGGCAATGGCGGCGCAGACGATGGTCGCCATGCCGCCATAGACCAGCCAGTCGGCGCCGAAATACGCCGAGGCGCCGGCCTGGCCGGAGAACAGCAACGTCCACAGGCGCAGGATCGTGTAGACGCCGACCTTGGTCATGATCGCAAACAGCGCCGCCACCGGTGCGCTGGCGGCACTGTAGGCCGGCACCAGCCAGAAGTTCAGCGGCCACATGCCGGCCTTGGCCAGGAACGCCACCGCAAGGATGCCTGCCCCGGCGTGCAGCAAGCCGCGGTCGGCCTCCGGCACCAGCGGGATTTTCAGGGCCAGGTCGGCCATGTTCAACGTGCCGGTGACGCCATAGATCAGCGCTGCGCCGATCAGGAACAACGACGAGGCCAGCAGATTGATGGAGATGTAATGCAGGCCCGACGACACCCGCGCCCGGCCCGAACCGTGCAGCATCAAGCCGTAGGAGGCCGCCAGCAGCACTTCGAAGAACACGAACAGGTTGAACAGGTCCGCCGTCAGGAAGGCGCCGTAAAGGCCCATCAACTGGATCTGGAACAGCGCATGGAAACTCGCCCCGGCGCGGTCCCAGCGGGCCATGGCGAAGAGCAGGGCGCTGACGCCGATGATGCCGGTCAGTACCAGCATCAGCGCCGACAGGCGATCGACCACCAGCACAATGCCGAACGGCGCCTGCCAGTTGCCCGGCAGGTACACGCCAATGGACGCGGGCAGGGCCTGGTCCTGGGTCCAGTACAGCAACAGCACGGCGATGCCCAGGCCCAGCAGGCTGGAAAGCAGATTGATCCGTGCCTTGAGCGGGCGGTGTTTCTCGCCCAGCATCAGCATCAACGCGGCGGTCAGCAGCGGCAGCAGGATGGGCGCGGCGATCAGATGAGGCGTCAACATCATTCCTTGGGCTCCCGGCCGTCCACGTGGTCGGTGCCGGTCAGGCCCCGGGACGCCAGCAGCACCACCAGGAACAGCGCGGTCATGGCGAAGCTGATCACGATGGCCGTCAGCACCAGTGCCTGGGGCAGCGGGTCGGTGTAGTGCAGCAGGTCCTGGGGCACGCCATCCTTGATGATCGGCTCCTTGCCGATGAACAGGCTGCCCATGCTGAAGATGAACAGGTTGACGCCGTAGGACAGCAGGCACAGGCCCATGACCACCTGGAAGGTCCGTGGCCGCAACACCAGCCAGACACCGGAGGCGGCCAGTACGCCGATTGCGATTGCGATGACTTCTTCCATCAGGCGGTGGCTCCTTTGACGGGGGCGACGGGTTTGGCTTGCAGGCCCGGTTTATGGGCCCGCACCGACTGGTGAGCCAGGGCGGTGAGGATCAGCAGGGTGGAACCGACCACCACGGCGTACACGCCGATGTCGAAAAACAGCGCGCTGGCCACATGGAGATCACCCAGCAGCGGTAATTCGAAATGCCAGGTGTGGGTGGTCAGGAACGGATAACCCACGGCCATCGCCCCCAGGCCCGTGGCGGTGGCAAACAACAGCCCGGTGCCCATCCAGCGCAGCGGCCGCAGGCTCATTTGCGCCTCGACCCACTGGGTGCCGGCCACCATGTATTGCAGGATGAACGCCACCGACATCACCAAACCGGCCACGAAGCCGCCACCGGGTTGATTGTGGCCGCGCATGAACAGGTAGAACGACACCACCAGGGCGATCGGTAGCAGCAGGCGCACCAGCACCGACGGCACCATCATGAAGCCCAATGCAGTGTCGCTGGCATGGCGCGGGTTGACCAGGTCGGTGACCACGTCCGGCGCCAGCAGGCGCTGTTGTGCTGGCAACTGCATGCTTTCCTTCGGTGGGCGGAAACGCCGCAGCAGGGCGAACACCGCCAGGGCCACCGCCACCAGCACGGTGATTTCCCCGAGGGTGTCGAAGCCCCGGAAGTCCACCAGCATCACGTTCACCACATTGCTGCCGCCGCCTTCGGGCAGGGCACGGCTCAAGTAGAACGAAGAAATGTCGTTGGGCGTCTGGCGCGTGAGCATCGCATAGGACAAAAGCGCCATGCCGCCGCCGACGGCGCCGGACAGCAGCAAGTCCCGCAGGCGCCGGATGCGCGCGCGCCGCTCGCTGTTGGGCAGCGGCGAGACGTCCTCGATCCGCCGTGGCAGCCAGCGCAGGCCCAGCAGGATCAGCACGGTGGTAACCACTTCCACCACCAGTTGCGTCAAGGCCAGGTCGGGGGCGGAGAACCAGACGAAGGTCACGCAGGTCATCAGGCCGCAGACGCTGACCATGGTCAGGGCCGCGAGCCGGTGGTACTTGGCCTGCCAGGCCGCGCCCAGGGCACAGGCGATCGCCAGCAGCCACAGGGTGACGAAGACGATGGAACCGGGGATCTTCGGCCGGTCGCCCCAGACCAGCGTGCTGTGCAGCATCGGGATCAGCCCGGCCAATACCGCCGCCAGCACCAGGAAAAAAAGTTGGGCTTGCAGGCGCCGGGTACTGATCTTGCGCTCCAACCGCCGACCCTGGCGCATCATCAGCACCAGGCAGCGCTCGAACAAGCGCTTGCCACTGAGCCGGCCAATGAACGGCGGGTGCTTGATGTGCCCTTGCCGGAGCTGTTTGCGCAGCAACAGGTACAGGACGATGCCGCCGGACATGGCCACCAGGCTCATGATCATCGGTGCGTTCAGGCCGTGCCAGATCGCCAGGCTGTACTGCGGCAGCGTCCCGCCCACCACCGGCAACGCGGCGGCAGCCAGCAACGAGCCGACCACTTGGGCGGGGAAAATCCCCACCACCAGGCAGGTGAACACCAGCAGTTCCACCGGTGCGCGCATCCAGCGCGGTGGTTCGTGAGGGGTATGGGGCAGGTCGGTGGCGCTGGGGCCGAAGAACACATCCACGGTGAACCGCAAGGAGTAGGCGACGCTGAAGGTCCCGGCGATGGTGGCGATGATCGGCAGCGCCAGTTCGACCCAGGCCGTGGCGGAAATGAACACGGTCTCGGCGAAGAACATTTCCTTGGACAGGAAACCATTGAGCAACGGCACCCCAGCCATCGCCGCGCTGGCGACCATGGCCAGGGTCGCGGTGAACGGAATCAGCCGCACCAGGCCGCTGAGCTTGCGAATGTCGCGGGTGCCGCTTTCGTGGTCGATGATCCCGGCGGCCATGAACAGCGACGCCTTGAAGGTGGCGTGGTTGAGGATATGAAACACCGCCGCCACGGCCGCCAGCGGACTGTTCAGGCCCAGCAGCAGGGTGATCAGCCCGAGGTGGCTGATGGTGGAGTAGGCCAGCAGGCCCTTGAGGTCGTTCTGGAACATCGCGCAGTAGGCGCCCAGCAGCAACGTACAGGCCCCCGCGCCGCCGACGATGTAGAACCACTCTTCGCTGCCCGACAGCGACGGCCATAACCGCGCCAACAGGAACACCCCGGCCTTGACCATGGTGGCCGAGTGCAGATACGCCGACACCGGCGTGGGGGCGGCCATGGCATGGGGCAGCCAGAAGTGGAATGGAAACTGGGCGCTTTTGCTCAAGGCGCCGATCAGGATCAGCGGCAACAGAATGGGGTAGAGGGCATGGGCACGGATCAGGTCGCCGGCGGCCAGGACCTTGTCCAGCTCATAGCTGCCCACCACATGGCCGAGCAGCATTACCCCGGCCAACAGGCAAAGCCCGCCGGCCCCAGTCACCATCAACGCCATGTAGGCACCGCGTCGAGCGTCGGCGCGGTGGTGCCAGTAACCGATCAGCAGGAACGAGAACAGGCTGGTCAGTTCCCAGAAAAACACCATCTGGATCAGGTTGCCGGAGATCACCAGCCCGAGCATGGCGCCCATGAACGCCAGGAAAAATGCGAAGAAACGCGGCACCGGATCGTCCGGCGACATGTAGTAGCGGGCGTACAGCGACACCAGCGTGCCGATGCCCAGCACCAGCAACGAAAACAGCCAGGCGAAGCCGTCCAGGCGTAATACGAAATCCAGGCCCAGGCTGGGCAACCAGGTGTAGTGCTCGCGGATCACGCCGCCGTCGGCGATCTGCGGGTACAGCAAGGCCACCTGAACCGTGCCGGCCAGGGCGACGAGGCCGGCCAGCAGTGATTCGGCGTTACGGGCGTTATGCGGCAGCAGCGCCGCGACACAGCTGCCGATGAAGGGCAAAAGCAATAGAACTATCAGTGACATAGGCTTCTATTCGGCGGGAGGTTGTGAGGGATCATACGTGGCGTATTCCCGATCACCAACCGCGAGGGTGTCGCAGAATCCTACAAGGTAGGGGGAGTTTTCTTACTTTGCGCCCTACACATCACCCGTGGCGAGGGAGCTTGCTCCCGCTGGGCTTGTGTAGGAGCTGCCGAAGGCTGCGATCTGTTGATCTTTGATTTTTCGCTTGAGACTCAAGTGTCTGGGGAAAGATCGCAGCCTCGTTGCACTCGACAGCTCCTACACAGGTTCAATCACCGGCCTCACTGCTCGCGCTCAAGCCCCTCATCCACCTCGACAACCCCTTTGCTCCGAGTCTTCAGCTCACTGACAATCACCGCTGCCACGATCAGTGCCGCGCCGAACAAGGCAATCGCCGGCAGCCGTTCGCCCGCCAGGCGTCCGGCGATGCCGGCCCACACCGGCTCACCGGCATAGATCAGCGTGGCGCGGGTCGGCGAGACGCTTTTCTGTGCCCAGTTCATCGCCACCTGGATCGCTGCGCTGGCGGCGCCCAGGCCCACGGCGCTGACCAGCAGCAACATGGAAAAATCCGGGATCTTTTCCTGGGTCGGCACCACCATCAGGAAGGCCAGCACCGCGGTGCTGGCCAGTTGCACCACGGTCACCCGGCGCACATCGACCTGGCCGGCATAGGCGCTGATCAGGATGATCTCGGCGGCGATTGCGATGGCGCTGATCAACGTGGCGATTTCACCGGGGCTGAAGTTCAGCGAGGCCCCGGCCGGGCCCGACACCAGCATCAGCCCGGTGAACGCCAGCATGATGCCGAGGCTGGGCATCAAACCAGGCCGACGGCCCAGCACCAACCATTGCAGCAAGGGCACGAATGGCACGTAAAGCGCGGTAATGAACGCCGACTGGCTACTGGGGATGGTTTGCAGGCCGACGGTCTGCAGGCCGTAGCCGAGCATGATCGCCACACCGATGAAGCACCCGGCCTTGAGTTCGAAGAGGGTCAGGTCCCGCAGATGCCGCCAGGAGAACAGCGCGACAAACCCGGCCGCGGCGGCAAAGCGCAGACCGACGAAAAACATCGGCCCACTGACCGTCATGGCGTGTTGCACCAGCAGGAAAGTTCCACCCCAGATCATGGTAATCAGCACCAGCACGCATTCGGCCTTGCTGAACCTTGAGAAACGGGAGGAAGCTTGCGGGGAGTTCACCGATGCCATGACCTTGCGCGCCACTTGAGGCGGACGCACAATGCGCCCGAAGTTGGGCAGTATAATGCGCAACCCTGCCATGTGAGCAATATAGTGCACAAAGAATCCGGCCAGCGGGCCTCCGTCCTGCAACACGTCAGCCAGAATGTCCGTCGTCTGCGGCATGCCGCCGAGCTCAGCCAGACGGCGTTGGCCGAGTTGTCGGGGGTCAGCCGGCGGATGCTGGTGGCCATCGAGGCGGGCGAAAAGAACGTCAGCTTGACGACCCTGGACCGGGTCGCCGAAGCCCTCGACGTGGCCTTCAGCGACTTGATCCAGGCCCCCGACGCCCGCGATTCGAGTCGCATCAACGAGCTGGCCTGGGCCGGCACCATCGCTGGCAGCAAAGCCGTGTTGCTCGCCAAGGCCACCGCCAGCCGCGAGGTGGAACTCTGGGAGTGGCGCCTGGAGCCCGGCGAGTATTACCCTTCAGAGCCCGATGCCGAGGGGTGGAGCGAGCAGCTCTATGTCTTCGAAGGCTGCCTGACCCTGCTGTTGGGCAACGAGGAGTGCCGCATAGGCGCCGGTGAGTTTTTCATGTTCGCCAGCAACCAGCCCCATGCCTATCGCAACGATGGCCCGGTGGCGGCGAGATTCGTACGCAACGTGGTGATTTGATTCCTGGAGAGCGGTATGGGCACAGCGCTGGAGCGACATGAGCAGGGCATCACCCGGGAGGCCGATATCCTGATCATCGGTGGCGGCCTGAGCGGTGCCATGCTGGCCGCGCAGTTGCTGCGCCTGCCGGGCCGGCGCGAGGTGCTGATTGTCGAGCCGCGCAGTGAACTGGGCCGGGGCGAGGCCTACAGTGCCGTGGAGCTGGGCCACACGTTGAACGGCAATGCGGCGCGGATGAGCGTCGACCCGGACAACGCTGATGACCTGACCCAATGGCTCACCGCGTTCATCGAAGCTGGCGGCTGGCCCGAGTCGGATCAGCAGCACGTGCCGATCAGCGAGTTGTTCCCGCCCCGGGGAATGTTTGGCCTCTATGTGCAACAACGGCTGGCCGAGGCTCGCGAGATAGGCGCGCAAAACGGTTCGACCGCCGAGCACGTGCGCGGGGAGGCCGTCGACCTGCGGGTTGCCGACGATGCCGTAATGCTGAAGCTGGATGACGGCCAGGTCTTGCGCGGCCGTTTCGCGGTACTGGCCACCGGCATGTTCCCGGCGGCGCGAACCCCGCAAACCGAATCCAGCGGCTTGAATGCCGCGGCCCTGGACCCCTGGGATGTGGCTGCGATGCGCCAGCTTGATCCGCAGTCCACGGTGCTGATCATCGGCTCGGGACTGACCATGGTCGATGCCGTCGTGTCCCTGGAGCAGGCCGGGCACCGTGGCCCGATCGAAGTGTTTTCCCGCCATGGTTTGTTGCCCCATGTGCGCCGCCAGCCACCCGCCTGGGTGGATTTCCTCGCCGACGATCACAGCCTGCGGTCGCCACGCCAGTTGATGCGAGCCCTGCGCGAGCAATGCCGTCAGGCCCAGGCCCAGGGTGTCGATTGGCAGGCTCCGTTGGACACGGTGCGCGCGCACATCGGGCGGTTGTGGAACCAGGCCAGCGATGTGCAACGCCGGCAGTTCGTCCGCCATGTACGGCCATGGTGGGAGAGCCATCACCATCGTTCGCCACCGCTGAGCGCGGAGCTGGTGGCGCGTTTGCATGGGGAAGGGCGGTTGCGGATTCAGGCGGCATCGTTCAAGGGGCTGGCGTCCTCTGCCGAGGGCACGCTGGGTATTACCATCCGCCGCCGGGGCGAGACCGGGCTGACGGTGGTGCAGGGCGCGGCGCTGATCAACTCCAGCGGTATCGAATATGACTGGCGCCGGGTTGCGCGACCGTTGCCGCAACAGCTGTTGGCCCGGAGGCTGATCCAGCCCGGGCCGCTGGCCCTGGGCATCGCCGCGCGTGTCGATGGCGCGGTGCTGGACGCCCGAGGCGAGCCCGCCAGCCGGCTGTTCGCCATGGGCCCGCCGTTGCGGGGGATGTGGTGGGAAAGCACGGCGGTGACTGATGTGGCGAGTCAGGCCAAGGCGTTGGCGGGGCGGTTGGTTGGGCTGCAAGCCTTACTCTAGGTTGAACACAGTCTCTCTGTGGCGAGGGAGCTTGCTCCCGCTGGGCTACGAAGTAGCCCCAAAACCATTCCCCCCGGTGTGTCGGATTGATTGCATTCAGCCTCTCTGGGGTTGCTGCGCAACCCAGCGGGAGCAAGCTCCTATCAAACAAAACGCAAGCACTTGATTTTCTATAACAAGTTCCGGGTCAAGGCTGCACGGTAGCGAGAAGATTCAATTTCCACGGAAAATGTGGTTGTCCAGAATCTATGACCAACTATCAGACCGCCTTCGCGAGCAAGCTCGCTCCCACAATTGGACCGGAGTACGACCGGAAGAGCCAGGTCGGCTATAAGGCCGCCTCGCGACGGACGTTGATCTCGGCGCCCCGTTAACCACGATGGCCGAACGCAGGCATTGCGTAGTGGGCAACCCGGCATGGATGCCGGGTTAGCCGCGCTGGGCCATGGATGGCCCTTCGCGGCGGCCCACGGAGCAATGCCGGAGTGAGGGCACACCGAGCCTAGGCGAG
>NZ_JBFREY010000043.1:0-37690 GCF_052114545.1 Pseudomonas sp. KB_12
AGGCACCGAGTGGTGGGGCAAAAGCGTTTTGCTTACTTTTGCGCTTTTCAAAAGTGAGCCGCCGTCAGGGCGGAACCCTAAGTGGCCGTTACCGCAGCAATGGATATGTACTCAATCAGACCGCCATCGCGAGCAAGCTCGCTCCCACAGTTTGATCGAAGTACAACTGGGAGAACCTGGTCGGACACCAAACCGCCATCGCGAGCAAGCTTTGCTCCCACAGGTGTTGTTATCGACGGGTCATAGGAGGCAACAACACGGTCAAATCCCCCCCAACCACCGCAATCTCCCTGTAAACTCCGGCTTTTGCCCAACACCCAGGGAGTCGGCAATGTCGGGTTCGATCCTTTATATCCATGGCCTCAACAGCGCCCCGGCGTCGACCAAGGCCAGCCAGTTGACGCAAGTGATGACGCGCCTGGGCCTGAGCGACCAGTTACAGGTGCCCGCCTTGCATCACCACCCCCGCCAGGCCATCGGTCAGTTGGAACAGGCGATTACAGAACTGGGGCGCCCGCTGCTGGTCGGCAGCTCGCTCGGCGGCTACTATGCGACTCACTTGGCCGAGCGCCACGGCCTCAAGGCCCTGTTGATCAACCCTGCCGTCAGCCCGCATCGGATGTTCGACGGTTACCTGGGCACGCAGAAGAATTTGTACACCGACGAAACCTGGGAATTGACCCACGACCACGTCACGGCCCTGGCCGAACTGCAAGTGCCGGCGCCCCGGGATCCGCAGCGGTTTCAGGTATGGTTGCAAACCGGTGACGAAACGCTGGATTATCGCCACGCCCAGCAGTATTACCGCGCCTGTGCCTTGCGCATCCAGGCCGGCGGCGACCACAGTTTCCAAGGGTTTGCCCTGCAGTTGCCGGCGCTGTTGAGTTTTGCCGGCATTGGCGCCGATTTGTACCAGGCGATCGACTTCACGTCGCTGTGAGCCCATCGCCCCTTTTCATTGAACACTGACGACGAGACCCCATGGCCACTCCCAGCGCTAGCTCTTATAACGCAGACGCCATCGAAGTCCTCTCGGGCCTCGACCCGGTGCGCAAGCGCCCCGGCATGTACACCGACACCAGTCGGCCGAACCACCTCGCCCAGGAAGTCATCGACAACAGTGTCGACGAAGCCTTGGCCGGGCACGCTCGTTCGGTGCAGGTCATCCTGCACGCCGATCACTCGCTGGAAGTCAGCGATGATGGCCGCGGCATGCCGGTGGACATTCACCCTGAAGAGGGTGTGTCGGGCGTCGAGCTGATCCTCACCAAGCTCCACGCCGGCGGCAAGTTTTCCAACAAGAACTACCAGTTCTCCGGCGGTCTGCACGGGGTGGGTATTTCCGTGGTCAACGCCTTGTCGACCCAGGTGCGGGTGCGGGTCAAGCGTGACGGCAACGAATACCAGATGACCTTCGCCGACGGCTACAAGGCCACCGAGCTGGAAGTGGTCGGCACCGTCGGCAAGCGCAACACCGGGACCAGCGTGTATTTCGCCCCGGATCCGAAGTATTTCGATTCACCGAAGTTTTCCGTCAGCCGCCTCAAGCACGTGCTCAAGGCCAAGGCCGTGTTGTGCCCGGGGTTGCTGGTCAGTTTCGAGGACAAGGCCACCGGCGAGAAAGTCGAATGGCATTACGAAGACGGCCTGCGTTCTTACCTGGTGGACGCGGTCAACGATTTCGAGCGCCTGCCCAACGAGCCGTTCTGCGGCAGCCTGGCCGGTAACAAGGAAGCCGTGGACTGGGCGCTGTTGTGGCTGCCCGAAGGCGGCGAAAGCGTCCAGGAAAGCTACGTCAACCTGATCCCCACGGCCCAGGGCGGTACCCACGTCAACGGCTTGCGCCAGGGTTTGCTCGACGCGATGCGCGAATTCTGCGAGTTCCGCAACCTGTTGCCCCGTGGCGTGAAGCTGGCGCCGGAAGACGTCTGGGAACGCATCGCCTTCGTACTGTCGATGAAAATGCAGGAACCGCAGTTCTCCGGCCAGACCAAGGAGCGCCTGTCGTCCCGCGAAGCGGCGGCGTTTGTCTCCGGGGTGGTCAAGGATGCGTTCAGCCTGTGGCTCAACGCCAACCCGGAAACCGGCTTGGCGCTGGCAGAGCTGGCGATCAACAACGCCGGCCGTCGTCTCAAGGCCAGCAAGAAAGTCGAGCGCAAGCGCATCACCCAGGGGCCGGCATTGCCGGGCAAGCTCGCCGATTGCGCCGGGCAGGACCCGATGCGTTCCGAGCTGTTCCTGGTGGAAGGTGACTCCGCCGGTGGCTCGGCCAAGCAGGCGCGGGACAAGGAGTTCCAGGCGATCCTGCCGCTGCGGGGCAAGATCCTCAACACCTGGGAAGTGGACGGCAGCGAAGTGCTGGCCAGCCAGGAAGTGCACAACATCGCCGTGGCCATCGGTGTCGATCCAGGCGCCGCCGACATGAGCCAGCTGCGCTACGGCAAGATCTGCATCCTCGCCGACGCCGACTCCGACGGCCTGCACATCGCCACGTTGCTCTGCGCCTTGTTCGTCCAGCATTTCCGCCCGCTGGTGGACGCCGGTCACGTCTATGTGGCGATGCCGCCCCTGTACCGCATCGACCTGGGCAAGGAAATCTACTACGCCCTGGACGAAGCCGAGCGCGACGGCATTCTCGATCGCCTGGTGGCCGAGAAAAAACGCGGCAAGCCGCAGGTCACTCGATTCAAGGGCCTGGGCGAGATGAACCCGCCGCAACTGCGTGAAACCACCATGGACCCGAACACCCGCCGCCTGGTGCAGTTGACCCTGGATGATTTCGAAGCGACCTCGGAAATGATGGACATGCTGCTGGCGAAAAAACGTGCCGGCGATCGCAAGTCCTGGCTCGAATCCAAAGGGGACCTGGCCGAGGTGCTGGCCTGATGCGCAACGGTTTCGCCCTGGCGTTGTTGCTGTGGGCGGGGGTTGTGGTCGCAGGGCCTGCACCGGAACTGAAGTTGCTGTCCGAGCATGCTGTCGATGGCATGCGCGGCGGCAATCTGTCGGGGCTGGCGCTGTGCGGCAGCGAAATGTGGACGGTATCCGATCGCGACGATGACCGGATCTACCGCCTCAAGCCCGTCGATGCGCCGGTCTGGCAAGCCGAAGTGGTTGAAATCGAGGTGCCCGAGGTACCGGACAGTGGTTTGCCCTGGGGCTTGAAGTCCCGAACCTGGGCAGCGTCGTTCCTGCGCGGTGGCGAGCTGGATTTCGAAGGCATCAGCTGCGACAGCGCTGGCAATCGCTATGTGGTCAGCGAGTCCCAAGCCGCCGTGTTGCAGGTACCGCCTGCGGGGCCGGCGTCCTGGTTGAAAATCGCACCAACAATGATCCGCCAGGCCCGCGCCAGTGGCATGTTGCTGCATTTCAATGCGTTGTTCGAAGGCTTGGCGGTCAACCCGGCCGGTGACCAACTGTGGTTGGCGGCCGAGCGTGAGCGTCGCGGTCTTTTGTTGGTCAAGCGCCAGCAAACGGTGTGGGACTGCGAGGGTAATTGCGTGCTGCTGAGCGAAGCGGGGCTGGAGATGCAGCCGGCGCAGTTCCCCAAGGCCAAGGCGGTTTCGCGGGACTTCGCTGATCTGTCATTGTTCAATGGCAAGCTGTTTACCCTGGAACGCAACGCCTTTCAGATCTGTCGGCGTGACCCGCAGACCGCCCAAGTGGAGCGGTGCTGGTCGTTCGCCGCCGAGGCATTGCAGGACAGTCGACGTTATTCCCAGGATTATGGGCTGGCCGAAGCGCTGGTCGTGGACGCCGAGGGCGCCTGGATCGGCCTGGACAACAACGACGGTGCCCGCGCCGACGGCGAAACGCGACCGATCATCTGGCGCTTCGCCGCGCCGGACGGTGGCTGGGGCGCCTCGCCATGAGTCAGCCGCCGGGCAAGCGTGCTGGTCGGGTGTTGATGATATTGGCCTGGTGCGCGGCGCTGTTCCTGGCAACGCGGTTTTTTGCCCAATGGGAACAGCGCGAGCAAAACCCCAATGCCCAGGTGTATTCGCAAAAAGGCGAAGGGTTTATCGAGGTGAAGTTGGTCGGCAATAGGCAGGGGCATTTCGTCGCCAGCGGCCAGATCAACGGCCAACCGGTGGATTTCATGCTCGACACGGGCGCCACCGACGTGGCGATTCCGGTGGAGTTGGCCGAGCGCCTCAAGCTGGAAAAAGGTTTCGGCGTGACATTGAGTACCGCCAACGGTTTGAGCGAGGGCTATCGCACCCGCATCGACCGGCTGCAATTGGGTGACATCGTATTGCGCGATGTCCGTGCCCTGGTGGCGCCAGGCCTGGGTGGCACGCAAGTGCTGCTGGGCATGAGCGCCCTGAACAAACTTGAATTTACCCAGCGCGACGGCACCATGCTGCTGCGCCAGACAACGAACTGATGAGGCCCGCATGAGCGACATTCTTGCAGACAGCTTAGACGGCGTAGAACGCCGATCGCTGGCTGACTTCACCGAAAATGCCTACCTCAATTACTCCATGTACGTGATCATGGACCGCGCCTTGCCGCACATCGGCGACGGTTTGAAGCCGGTTCAGCGGCGGATCATCTATGCCATGAGTGAGCTGGGGCTGGATGCGGATTCCAAGCACAAGAAATCGGCGCGTACCGTCGGTGACGTGCTCGGTAAGTTCCACCCCCACGGCGACTCGGCCTGCTATGAAGCCATGGTGCTGATGGCCCAGCCATTCAGCTATCGCTACACGCTGGTGGACGGGCAGGGCAACTGGGGTGCGCCGGACGATCCCAAGTCCTTCGCGGCCATGCGTTACACCGAGGCGCGGTTGTCGCGCTATTCCGAAGTGCTGCTCAGCGAGCTGGGCCAGGGCACCGCGGACTGGGGGCCGAACTTCGACGGCACTCTCGACGAACCCCTGGTTTTGCCGGCACGTTTGCCGAATATCCTTCTCAATGGCACCACCGGCATCGCCGTGGGCATGGCTACCGACGTGCCGCCCCACAACCTGCGGGAAGTGGCCACGGCGTGCGTGCGCTTGCTGGACGAGCCGAAAGCCACGGTGGAACAGCTCTGCGAACACATCCAGGGCCCGGACTATCCGACCGAAGCGGAAATCATCACGCCGCGCGCCGACCTGCTGAAAATCTACGAGACCGGCCGCGGTTCGGTGCGCATGCGAGCCGTGTACCACATCGAAGACGGCGACATCATTGTCACGGCGCTGCCGCATCAGGTTTCCGGGGCCAAGGTCCTGGAACAAATTGCCGCGATGATGCAGGCAAAACCGTCGAAAGCGCCGCAAGTGGCCGACTTGCGCGACGAATCCGACCACGAAAACCCGTGCCGCATCGTGATCATCCCGGTCAACAGCCGAGTCGACCACGACGCGCTGATGCAGCACCTGTTCGCCAGCACCGACCTGGAGTCCAGCTACCGGGTCAACATCAACATCATCGGCCTGGACGGCAAGCCGCAGTTGAAGAACCTGCGGGCATTGCTGGTGGAGTGGCTGGAGTTCCGGGTCAAGACCGTGCGCCGGCGCCTGCAATTCCGCCTGGACAAGGTCGAGCGTCGCCTGCACCTGTTGGACGGTTTGCTGATTGCCTACCTCAACCTGGATGAAGTGATCCACATCATCCGCACCGAGGAGCACCCCAAGGCCAGCCTGATCGCGCGTTTTGCCCTGAGTGAAATCCAGGCCGACTACATCCTCGACACCCGCCTGCGGCAGTTGGCGCGGTTGGAAGAGATGAAGCTGCGCGCCGAACAGGATGAACTGCTCAAGGAGCAGGCCAAGCTGCAAGCCCTGCTGGGCAGCGAAGCCAAGCTCAAGAAGCTAGTGCGCACCGAACTGCTCAAGGACGCCGAGACCTACGGCGACGACCGTCGCTCGCCAATCGTCGAGCGTGCCGAAGCCAAGGCGCTGACCGAACACGATCTGTTGCCGAACGAGAAAGTCACCGTCGTGCTGTCAGAAAAAGGTTGGGTACGCTCCGCCAAAGGTCATGATATTGACGCGACCGGGCTTTCCTACAAGGCCGGGGACGGCTTCAAGGCCTTGGCGGCCGGGCGTTCCAACCAGTTTGCGGTGTTCGTCGACTCCACCGGGCGCAGCTATTCGGTGCCAGCCCACACCCTGCCGTCGGCTCGTGGCCAGGGCGAACCGCTGACCGGTCGTTTAACGCCGCCGCCGGGTGCAACTTTTGAATGCGTGCTGATGCCAGATGATGATGGACTGTACGTAATTGCATCGGACGCGGGTTACGGGTTCGTGGTCAAGGGTGAGGATCTGCAAGCCAAGAACAAGGCGGGCAAGGCGTTGTTGAGCCTGCCGAACAACGCCAAGGTGATTGCGCCACGGCCGGTGGCTGATCGGGAGAACAACTGGCTGGCCTCGGTCACCACTGAAGGCCGGTTACTGGTGTTCAAGATCAGCGACCTGCCACAGCTGGGTAAAGGCAAGGGCAACAAGATTATTGGTATTTCCGGCGAACGGGTCGCCAGCCGTGAGGAATATGTCACGGATATTGCAGTGTTGCCGGAAGGCGCCACGCTTGTGCTGCAGGCAGGCAAGCGCACGCTTTCGTTGAAAGCGGACGATCTTGAGCATTACAAGGGTGAACGTGGTCGGCGCGGCAACAAGCTTCCAAGGGGTTTTCAGCGAGTCGATGCGCTGCTCGTCGAAAACCTCAATTAGGCGTAGTAGAGGGCTCGGTCTGCGATTAAATGCCGCAGATCGATACTTTCGCGCTGGAGTCGGCGCGCATATTCACGGATGATAGGCCCTTTCAAGCGCCGGCGTGGCCGAGCGTTCTTCATAATGACCGAGTTTTTTTTCACTGTGGTAAGCCTTGTGGCTGCCACCTGGACGGAACGATGACTGCTCTGCGCCTCCCTATTTTGTGGCTCGCCGGCCTGCTTGGCCTGGCGGGCTGCAGCATGAACCAGCCGGTGTCGCTGTACCAACTGGACAGCGGAACCCCGGCCCAGCCTGCGCAAAGCACAGGCATGGCAGTATTGCTGGGGCCGGTCCTGATCGCCGACTACCTGCAACGTGAAACCTTATTGCAACGCCAACCGGACGGCAGCCTGCAGGCCGCCACTGACGGTCGTTGGGCTGGCAGCCTGTCTTCTGACATCGATCAGTTGCTGTTGCGCCAGGTCGCCGGGCATCTGGACAGCCAGCGCGTAGTGCTGGCACCCGCGACCCAAGGTTTCACCCCGGATGTACAGGTGCTGCTGTCGATTACCCGCCTGGATTCGGGTAAAGCCCAGCCGGCAGTGCTCGATGCCCAATGGCGATTGATCGACCGTCGTGGCAAGGTGCGTGAGAACCGCATCGTTCATCTGCAAGAGCAACATGCCGGCACCACGGCGGCACAGGTCCAGGCCCAGGGCGTGCTCCTGCAACGCCTGGCCGAACAGCTGTCCGTGTCGCTCAAGCCCCTGGCCAACCAGCCACCTATTGCAGAAGTCCCACGCAAGGCCGCTCCCGCCCCGGCCAAGCCGGTGGAAAAGGACAAGGACAAGATCCCCATGGCCTTGCCGATTCGTACGGACATGGAAGTGTTCAGGTTCTGACGCCAGGACTGGATTACAAGACAAAGCCCGCATTAAGTGCGGGCTTTGTCGTTTCCTGGGTTCTTATTCCTGGGGGATGTCAGGCAAGATGAGGGCCCGGCGCATCAGACCTCCCGCCAATAACGACAAGGACGAGTTAAATTCCCATGAAAACAACTGCCAGTTGCACATTTCAGATCAGCAGCTGGGACGAGAAGCCGTCTCAAATTCTTGAAAACGCTCCAAAGCTCTCGCATGCCAACATCACGCAGTCCTATTCCGGCGCTATCGAGGGCACCAGTAGCGTCGAATACCTGATGTCCTATAGTGCTGACGGCACAGCGTGCTTTGTGGGTTTTGAGCGGGTTTGTGCGGTGGTGGCAGGTAAGCGCGGAACCTTTGTTGCCCGGCATTCGGGGTCGTTTTCCGAAGGCAAGGCGCGCAGTACGTGGAGTGTCGTAGAGGGCGCCGGTACTGGGGATCTGGTCAATTTGAGTGGGACTGGCAGCTACGTGGCTGGCCATGGTGAGCCGGCACAAGTGTCATTTGAGTATTCGTTTGAGCCTGAGAGCTGAAGTGTGTGGGGTGGACGCGACTCTGTAGTCTGGTTTTTCGCTGTCTGTCCTGACGCCATCGCGAGCAAGCTCGCTCCCACATTGGGCCTGTGGGTGTGGGAGCGAGCTTGCTCGCGATGATGGCGCTGAAGGCAACAAAAAAGCCCGCAGATAATCACTCATCTGCGGGCTTCGTCATTTCAAGTCCTGAGACTCAGGCCTGGCGTTCATGCATCCGCGCCAACTGCCGCTCCAGCATCGACGGATAAGGCTCCATCAAGCGTTCCACGCAGCACGCGCCTTCGGGGCTGGCGATGGGGCGGATACGGGCGCGCTGGCGGATCAGGGCGTCGTCGTTGATCTTGCGCTCCACCAGCAGCAGGTTGCGGCTGTGTTGCGACAGCGCCAGGGCGTCCTGGGCGGTTTCGGTCAGCAGCAGGTCGATCTGGCTCAGGCCAAACAAGCCATCGCCCAGGGTCAGGCCCAATTGCAGTTGCAGGGTGATGCCGCTGTCGGCGACTTCGATCTGCAACTGGTGGCCCAAGGCGCGCAGCAACTCACCGCAGCAAATGGCGTTGGTCAGGTAGTCGTCACCGCTGTCTTCGGTGTGGAACAGCATCAGCGTGCTGCCATCGTTCAGGGTGTGCAGTTCGCCCTGATAGAGCGATGCGGCCTGGTCGAGGCAGTCGCGGTAGCGCTCGAGCAATTCCTTCAGGCGCGCCTGGGGCAAGCGGCGCAGTTGCTCCTGGGCGCCCAGTTGCACGGCCAGTACGGCGCTGTGCTGGGGCAGGTTCGAGGCGACGGGCCTGGCGACCGGTTGAGGGGCTCCATCGACTGATTCGTCCCGCAGGTCGGCGAACGCGTCGTCGTCTTCCTCGTCCTCTACCGTGCGTACCACGTGGCGTGGAGCCGGTTTGGAAGCAGGCATTGGCTGGCTTTCATCGAAGCCCGGGTCGCGCAGGTTACGCACTTCGAAGCCCGGCTCGGCATCGTCGTCGTCCACGTAGTCGATGTCTTCAGGTTCCGGCACGGGCTCAGGCTCCGGCGCGAAGCTGGCGTGCAGTTGCCGGGCCAGATCGCCGATTTCGTCCTGGCGCTGGGTGGCCGGCGTGTGTTCGTCGATGTCCCGCAGCCAGACGCGCAATTGCAACAGCGGCGTAGAGATGTGTCGCCCCAGGCGCAGGCTCAAGGCCAGTGCCAGTGCCAGCAGGATCGCGCTGAGGATACCCATGCTTTGCAGGCTGATGGTCATCGGTTGCTGGAACTGGTCCATGTCCAGGCTGATGCGCAGCTGCCCGGCGGTCACGTCCTGGAAGGTGATCTTGCTCTGGTACATGCCGCCGGACTCGCCCAGCAGGCCCGGCTTGGGACGCTGGCCGGCCTCGGCGAGGATGCGGTTGTCCACGCTGTAGATGGCGGCGTGGGCCACCAGCTTGTTCTTGGTCAGGTTGTTGAGCAGCACGTTGAGGCTGAGGATGTCGTTGGACACCAGCAGCTCGGTGGCGGACGTGGCGGTCTGGGTGGTCAGGCTTTCACCCAGGGCATCGGCCTGCTCGTGCATCGCCTGCTTGAATTGCAAACCCATCACGCAGGCATAGATAACCAGGGCCAGGGCGACCAGGATCACGTTATGGCTGGCAATGCGCAATGCAATCGGCACACGACGGTGACGCAGTGCACGGAAGATCAGCAGGAAGAAGTTGTCGGTTTTGACTGGCGTGGGCCGGTTCACTGAGCTCGGCTCTTTGTCCGTGAAATTGACGCGCAGTATAGCGACAGCCCCATGACCGGCAAAGCACTGGCGGTGCCCGATGGTCACTGAATGTGGGTAGAATGCGTTTTTTTTCCACCTGCGGGGGTGCGCCTTGCGCGAAATCGTCCTGATAAACATCACTGGCAGCGACCGTCCGGGTCTGACTGCGGCCATTACCGGCGTTCTGGCCCAGGGTGGTGTGAACATTCTCGACATCGGTCAGGCGGTGATCCACGACACGCTGTCGTTCGGTATTCTGGTTGAAATTCCGGACGCTGAACAAGGCAAGTCGGTGCTCAAGGACATCCTGTTCACCGCCTACAAGCTCGACCAACAGGTGCGCTTCACCCCGGTGTCCGAGGACGATTACCGGCATTGGGTGGCCGGCCAGGGCAAGAAGCGCCACATCGTTACTTTGTTGACCCGCAAGGTTACCGCCGAGCAGTTGCAGCGTGTCAGTTCGATCACCGCCAAATATGACCTGAACATCGACCACATCGACCGATTGTCCGGGCGCATGCCGCTGGATACCCCGGACGACAAGGGCAAGGGCTGCATCGAGTTTTCGGTGCGCGGTGAGCCGGCCGATCCCCAGGCGTTGCGTGCCGAGTTCCTCAGCGTGGCCCAGGAACTGAACGTCGACATCGCCTTCCAGGAAGATTCGCTGTTCCGCCGTAACCGCCGCCTGGCGGTGTTCGACATGGACTCGACGCTGATCGAAGCCGAAGTCATCGACGAACTGGCCAAGGCGGCCGGCGTGGGCGACAAGGTCTCGGCCATCACCGAGCGAGCCATGGCTGGCGAATTGGATTTCCGTGCCAGCTTCAAGGAGCGCCTGGCGCTGCTCAAGGGGCTGGACGTCAGCGTGCTGGATTCCATTGGCGCTTCCCTGCGCCTGACCGAAGGCGCCGAGACGCTGTTCGCCGAACTCAAGCGCCTGGGCTACAAGACCGCCATCCTGTCCGGCGGCTTCACCTATTTCGCCAAGCAGCTGCAGGCCAAGCTCGGCATCGACTACGTGTTCGCCAACGAGCTGGAAGTGGTGGATGGCAAGGTGACCGGCGTGGCCGTCGAGCCGATCGTCGATGCCCAGCGCAAGGCGGACCTGCTGCGTGAACTGGCTGAAAAAGAAGGCCTGCGCCTGGAGCAGACCATCGCCGTGGGTGACGGTGCCAACGACTTGCCGATGCTGGCGATAGCGGGCCTGGGCGTGGCGTTCCGCGCCAAGCCACTGGTCAAGCAGTCGGCCAGGCAGGCGATTTCCACCCTGGGGCTGGATGGGGTGTTGTACCTGTTGGGTTTCAGGGATCGTGACGGGCAGCTCTAAGTAACACGCCGGTTTTGGAGTGCATGCTTTTGTGGCGAGGGAGCTTGCTCCCGCTGGCCTGTGTAGGAGCTGCCGAAGGCTGCGATCTTTTGATCTTGATCTTCGCTTGAGACTCAATTGGTCTTGGAAAGATCGCAGCCTCGCTTCGCTCGGCAGCTCCTACAGCGACTTCCACAACGAATCAAAATTCCCTTCTTGCTCGCTACCATCCCCGTTGGCGGTCGAGTCTTCCGGGTGATAAGCAAACTGGTTGAAACTGTGGGTGCTGGTCACTCGGCGGTCCAGGCCGGCGCGGCGTTCCTGGCCGTTGGTATTGATCAACACGTGTTGGCCTTCCTCGAAGGGCAGGCGTGGGGCGATCATGGTCGGGGGCAGGTCAATGGCACTGATCTCGGGAAGCAACAGCCCGCGCAGATAGTGACCGTGCTCATTTTTTTCCCGGACCAGTTGCAGCCCGCAAGGCTGGGCGTGCGGTGCGACCAGCTCGATGCCCATTTGCATGGCCCCGTTGCGCACTTGCCGGATCCAGCGCACCACGGCAACGCTCCAGGCTTGGTCGCTGGTGTCCCGGATGCCGATCATTTCCCCGGCTTGCAGTTGTTCCGGCACTTCCTTGGGCCAGCCGAGGCAATAGCCGCCAGGGCTGTGGTTGATGATCGGCAGGTCGTAGGTGGGGAAGTGATGCTGGTTGTCGGAGCTGGTGCCATCGTCATCGGCCGGGTTGACCGGGTACTCGATTTCTTCGTAGGGCAGCAGGTCGCTGTCGCCGGCGGGGGCGGCGTCGAAGGCTTGGCCCCAGGTGTCGTTTGTCTTGCTCGGCGAGGCTTCGAAGCGGGCCTTGCGGGTGGTGGGGCTTTTCAGTATTTCGTTGAAAGAGCGCTCGCCGCCGAGGTAGTAGTGCAGCGCACTCATGCCCACGCACAGCGTCAGCGTGCCGTTGCCCTCGGTGCGCTGGAAACTGCGTTCGGCTGCTTCGCCCCAGGCTGCATGCAGGTGATGCAGGGTGTCGATGCTCATGCCACTTGGTACTGGCAGACTTTGCTCGGCAGGTTGTTCCAGGTGAGTGGCGATTACGCGCACCAGGGGCTGTGGATCGAACCCCTGCAAGGTCGGCTGCTGTTCGGCGCGGAACTTGGAACGGTAGCGTGGCCCGACATCCAGCTCCGGAGCGACCGCGAACAGACTGGTAGCGCTGGTGGCGGGGTCCAGCTTGACCCACTGGCTCCAGGATTCGAGCACTTCGGTCAGCCGTCCGATTTGGCTCTGGCGCAGCTGATTGCTGCGTGAGGCGCCCAGCAACAGGGCGACGACATAGGTTTGCTCGGTGTTCAATTGATGAACCTGGCAGGCCAGTTCGTCACTCACGCTCAGGTGCTGCAAGCGGTGCTGGCAGGCGATCCGGTATAGCTGATGCAAATCGAGCCACAGCCCCTCAGGCACTGGGCTGTACAGCTGACTGGCACGCAACAGCGGGCCGTTGAGGGCGTGCGTCGCCCGTTGCAGCGCGGTGCTCAGCAGGCGGGCCCGGTCCTTGGTGTATTTCGACGCAATACGCGCCACGATCTGTTTGTAGCCCATCGCCAGCTGGGTTTGCAGGGCCTGGCACAGGTTGACGATCTTGCGCGACCGCTCATCCAGCACGATGGCCTGTTGCAGGAAGTGCCGCTCCAGGTGCTTGCAGACGTAATACACCTCGGGCCGCAGCAGCTCGAGCAGTTGCAGGCGATTGTCGCTGGGCGTGAGCAGTTGGTTGAGTTCGCCAAGTGCTTGGTACAAAAGGCGGGCTGTTTCGCCGATGTTGGCCTTGGGCAGGTTGGCGATCCAGCGCTTGAGGTCCCGGGGCGTAGCATCGCAGAACGACAGGCGTGATTGTGTCGGGGTCAGGACGCGCAATAGCTGGAGAGGGCTGGTCTCATTCATGCCGTGTACGGGCTCCGGCGGGAAATAAACGTGTTGTTTCCTACTCTAGCAGCTGTAGCCGAAAGAAGTGCTCTGTCTCTGCGGGATACTCTGTGGGAGCGAGCTTGCTCGCGATGACGATGGATCAGTCACATCGCTATCGCGAGCAAGCTCGCTCCCACAGGGGGTGATTTTTTACTCAGGCTTTCGGCAGCGCCAGGCCTTGGCCCATCTGCACCGGTGAACCGGCCACCAGGCCTTCGGCCCAGTTCACCTGGTCCGGCCCAAACAGCACGATGGCCGTCGAACCCAGCTTGAAGCGCCCCAGTTCGGCGCCTTTTTCCAGATGAATCGGCGCGCGGGCGGCTTCGTCATAACGGAAGGTTTTCAGCTGGCGCTTGGGCGGTGTTACCAGTCCGGCCCAGACGGTTTCGATGGACGCCACGATCATCGCGCCCACCAGCACCACGGCCATCGGCCCGCGTTCGGTGTCGAAAATGCACGCCACGCGCTCGTTGCGGGCGAACAGCTCCGGAACGTTTTCGGCGGTGGTCTGGTTGACCGAGAAAATCCGTCCAGGAATGTAGACCATCTCCCGCAGGGTACCGGCCAGTGGCATGTGCACGCGGTGGTAGTCCTTGGGGGACAGGTAGATGGTGGCGAAATCGCCGCCCATGAACGGCGCCGCGTTGGCCGCATCACCGCCCAGCAGTTCCAGCACACTGAAGCTGTGGCCCTTGGCCTGGAAGACCCGGCCGTGCTCGATCGGGCCGAGCTGGCTGACGGCACCGTCGGCGGGGCTGAGGATCGCGCCCGGGGCGTCGTCCAGCGGGCGTGCGCCGTCTTTCAGGGCGCGGGTGAAGAAGGCGTTGAAGTGCTCGTAGGCAGTCAGGTCTTCTACCAGTGCCTGGGACATGTCCACTTGATAGCGCTTGGCAAACCACGCGGTGAAGGCGTTCTTGAACCAGCGCACGCGGCATTCAGCAATGCAGCCGGCTAGCCGCGAGAGCAGGTGGTGTGGCAGCAGGTATTGAGTGAGGATGAACAAACGGTTTTTCATTAACTGTCCTTAAGAACCTTTAAAGCTCGATGGGGGTGTCGGGGTGGTTGCCCCATTCGCCCCAGGAACCGGCATAGCCTTTGACCCTTGGATAACCGAGCGCCTTGGCCACCAGGTAGGTGAAGCCGGAGCGGTGGTGAGTCTGGCAGTGGGTGATGATTTCTTTGTCAGGCGTGATGCCCAATTGTTCGAGGATTTGCGGCATGTCCTTGCGGATGCGCAGGTTGCGCGCCTGGTCCATGCCGGCAGTCCATTCGAAATTGACCGCGCCGGGAATGTGCCCGCCTCGGGCTGCGACGACTTTCTCGCCGGAATATTCCAGCGGGCCGCGAGCGTCCCAGATTGCCAGGTCGGCTGCGCCGAGGCGGCTTTGCAGGTACTCGCGGGTGGCGGTAGGGGCTTCGTGCAGTGTCAGGCTGACCGGGCCTGCGACGGGCGCAGGCACTTCGACGGACACCGGCAGGCCTTCGTCCAGCCACGACAGCAAGCCGCCGTCGAGGTAGTGGTAGTTCGAGTGGCCGATCACGTCCAGCAGCCAGATAAACCGCCCGGCCCAGCCGCCGCCTTCATCGTCATAGACCACGTAGACCGCATCCGGGTTGTGCCCGAGCTCACCGAACAGGGCTTCGAGGTCGGCCTTGGCCGGCAGCAGGCCCGGCGCCGGCGGTTGACCGAGCTGGGTGCGCTTGGGGTCGACGAAGCGTGCGCCGGGAATATGCCCGGTGCTGTAGCGGGCGACGCTGGTCAGGTCCACCAGAATCAGTTCGCGGGCGTCGAGGCGCGGCAGCAGCTCGCTCGGCTCGATCACCAGCGGCAAGCCAGAGAAGTCAGGCATGTGAGGTCTCCAGGGGCGCAAAGGGAAAAGATTGTAGCAAGTTCAGCGGCCGCGGTTGGTAAAGGTATGCAGGGCCCTTTCGATGCATTGCACGGTTTTGCCGAAGGCTTGCACGGTCACATCCGAGAACGGCCCGCCGCCCTGGTCCACCACCACCAGCATGATCACCCGGCCATTGCAGGTCAGCGAGCGCAGCAGCAGGTGCTCCCCGCGGAACAGGCTGCGTAGGCCCGGTGGCAGCAGCGCCGAAAACTGCGCGTTGTTGTCCGGGTTCAGGCGAACCTGGGCCTGCTGGGCCAGCAACCGTTGCACTATTTTGCTCTGGCTGATGGTAAAGCTCATGGCCGCGGCTTCTTTGGGCAGGCCGGCGGTCTGGTGTACGCGCACGCTGGTCTGGTTGCGGTCGGCCATCAGGATCATCACCCGGCGCATGCCACAGGCCACCAAGACGTCCCGTGCCGAGGTGGTCAGGTGCATGGCATTGCTGAAGGGGCTCGGTTCCACCAGCAGCGCGGAGCATTGCTTGCGCCACTGGCTCAGGTCCTCGGCGCTGGGTGTGGGGGCGGGCAGCAAACCGGGGTGGATGCGACGGCTGCCCCAGGGCCAGAGCAACGCCACGGCCGGATGCCAGAGGTCTGGCATGGCGTCATGACGGGCGCTGGTGACGGCTTGTTGGTGCAGCTGTTGCTGGACCTCATCCATCGGCATCTGCAGGTACAAACTGGTGAGGTATTGCCAGCGGGCACTGTGGGGGCCATCCCAGGCCTGTTGCGCCGAAAGTGCCAGGCCGTTGGCCAGCAACACGGTGTTGGCCGGTTGATTGAGCCAGCGCCGCAGGGTTGGGTCGTCGTCCAGGCGATTCTGCTGGCGCAGCGGGTGCTCGCTGTCCCGGGCGATGCGCAGAACCTGCACCAGCTCGCGGCGTTCGTTGAGCAGCAGGCGATAACCTTGCATCACCCAGATCGGCAGGCGCCAGGTCTCCACCAGCGCCAGGCAGATTTTCAGCAGGCTGACGCCGAACAATTCGCGCTCTACCTTGCGCGCGGGCTCGCGTTTGTGGACGACCCGCAATTCCCACTCCCCCAGTAACCGCGGGTGAGTCAAGGCCAGTGGCCAGAGCGGTGAGAGAAACAGCAGGCTGCCCCAGTGAATGTCCTGCCACAGCCGCGCCAGGCGGCTGGCAAAAAAGCCATTGGCCTGTTGCGTGGCGTGTTGGCTGATCAATTGCAGCTGGCGCAAGGCGATGGGGATTTCGAGCCCCGGCAACGACGGCAGGCGAGCGAGCAGTTCTTCGGTACGCTTGAGGCCGAGGCGGTTGATGGCCACTTCGAGATTTTCCGCAGGTTCTGCAAGGCTGCCATGGGTGTGATGGTTGGCCTCGCGGATGACGCTGAGGGCCAGGGCGGGGCTGTCCTGCATCAGTTCGGCGATGTCACGTAACGAGCGGCGGCTGTCGGCAATGGCCTTGCAGACCAGGTCATGGCTGGCCTGGGGCACCGGCAGATGCACGCCATCGAGCAGCTTCACCCAGCCTTCGAGGGTGGTCGGTCGTGGCGTTGGAACCTTCGTGTCGTTAGTCATGGCTGGACGTGATCATCGTATGAATTCTCTACGCCCGGAACGGGGCAAATTGGCTTTTCGCCAGAACAGCCTATAGTCTGGCGCAGTTTTGCCGATAAGTAGAAGAAGAGATTTTTCAGCTTCCGAATATGACCTTGAACCCGACTTAAATAAGTACTTTCTATCTATGGCTAAAATTATCGGCATCATCGTCGTGTTCGCGAGCGTGCTCGGCGGATACGTGCTTTCCCATGGCAAGATTGCCGCCCTGATCCAACCTTTCGAGGTCATGATCATCGGTGGCGCGGCCCTCGGTGCATTCCTGCAGGCCAACCCCGGCTACATGACGATGCACGTGCTCAAGAAATCCCTGGGCATGTTCAGTTCGCGCTTCAGCCACACCTTCTACCTTGAAGTGCTGGGCCTGATCTACGAAATCCTCAACAAGAGCCGCCGTGAAGGCATGATGGCGATCGAAGGCGATATCGAAGACGCTGCCGCCAGCCCGATTTTCGCCAAGTACCCTGCGGTACTCAAGGACGCTCGCATGACGGCGTTCATCTGTGATTACCTGCGCATCATGTCGTCCGGCAACATGGCACCCCATGAGCTCGAAGGCCTCTTCGACATGGAGCTGTACAGCCTCAAGGAAGACCTGGAACATCCATCCCACGCGGTCACCGGCGTCGCCGACGCCATGCCTGGCTTCGGTATCGTCGCGGCGGTATTGGGCATCGTGGTGACCATGGCGTCCCTGGGCGACGGCGACCAGAAATCCATCGGCTTGCACGTTGGTGCGGCACTGGTGGGTACCTTCTTCGGTATTTTGGCCGCGTACGGTTTCTTTGGTCCGTTGGCCACTTCCCTGGCCCATGACGCCAAGGAAGAGCTCAACGTCTACGAAGCCATCAAGGCTTCCCTGGTGGCCTCGGCCTCAGGCATGCCGCCATCGCTGGCGGTGGAGTTCGGTCGCAAGGTCCTCTACCCGGCGCACCGTCCAAGCTTCGCCGAGCTGGAACAAGCGGTTCGCGGTCGTTAGTGCTTTGCTTTGCAAATACGTTCCTTTTTTGGCGAGTGACTGTTGCTGCCAGACAAGGCGCCGCGACGAGTCATAGCCCGCTATGGCGAGGAGCGGCAACGTCGTATGGCAGCAACAGGCACCGTCAAAATGGAACAGTATTTGTGAAGCAGAGCACCTAGGTCATGGAAAATAACCAGCCGATTATCATCAAGCGCGTCAAGCGCATCGCCGCGGGGCATCACGGGGGCGCCTGGAAAATCGCCTTCGCCGACTTCGCGACGGCGATGATGGCGTTCTTCCTGGTGCTGTGGCTGCTGTCCACCGCGACGCCGGAACAGAAGATCGCCATCGCCGGTTACTTCAAGGACCCGGTGGGTTTTACTGAAAGCGGCACGCCGTACATCATCGACCTGGGCGGCTCACCGACCCTGGCGCCGGATACGACCCTCAACCCCGAAGTCAAATCCCAGCCCCAGCCCGACAAGGTGACGACGGACACCGAGCAGGTCGAAGGCATGGCCGAGCAAATCGAGCGCGAACGCCTGGAATTGTTGCTGCAGGAATTGCAGAACAAGGTCGAAGAGAACCCGCAACTGCAGAAATTCAAAGACCAGATCCTGTTCGAAATCACGCCGAACGGCTTGCGCATCCAGATCATGGACGCCGAGAACCGGCCGATGTTCGACTCGGGCAGCGCGCGCCTGAAGCCTTATTTCGAAGACATCCTGTTGGCCATGGCCGACACCATCAAGGCGGTGCCGAACAAGATCAGCATCAGCGGCCATACCGATGCCAAGCCCTTCATTGGCAAAGGCGATTTCGGTAACTGGGAGCTGTCCGCCAACCGCGCCAACGCGGCCCGTCGCGCCCTGGTGGCTGGCAGTTATCCGGATGAGCAGGTGGCGCGGGTGGTCGGTTATGCCTCCTCGGCGCTGTTCGACCGCAAGGACCCGTTCAACCCGGTCAACCGGCGTATCGATATCGTGGTGTTGACCAAGAAGGCCCAGCAGGCCATCGAAGGTTCGCAAACCGATGACCCGACGCCGGATCCGGCCCAGGGCGAGGGCGCGCCGGGTGAAGTGCCGGCCACGCCTGGGGCTGCGGTTGATCCAAGCGCCTTGCCGGCGGACCAGCAACCCGTGCCGGCCCACGAACTGCGCGAACGGCTGAACCTGTTCGACGACGCCGCGCCAAAACCGGCCACGCCGCCGGCGCAGTGACCCAATAAAAAAGCCGACATCATTGTCGGCTTTTTTGTGAGCCACTGTTCACTTGAGGCTTGCTTGCCTTTGTGGCGAGGGAGCTTGCTCCCGCTGGGCTGTGAAGCAGCCCCATCCAAGGTGAGTGTTTCGCACTCAAGCGGGAGCAAGCTCCCTCGCCACAAAGGCGTCCGGCCAACTCAGTAACTGCTTTCCGGCAAGCTGGCGATGATCGAGCGGTAGCTGTTCATCCGTTGCTGATGCACCCGACCTTCTTCCAGGGCCTTGAGCAGGGCGCAACCGGGTTCGCGGTCGTGCTTGCAGTCACGGAAGCGGCAGGTGCCGATCAGCTCGTTGAACTCGATGAACCCGGCTTCCACATCGGCCCGGCTGACGTGGCCCAGGCCGAACTCGCGGATGCCCGGTGAGTCGATCAATTCACCGCCGCCGGGGAAGTGGAACAGTCGCGCGGTGGTGGTGGTGTGGGTGCCCTGGCCGGACAGCTCGGACAACGGCCCGACGCGTGTCTCGACTTCCGGCAGCAGGCTGTTGACCAGCGATGACTTGCCGACGCCGGACTGGCCGACGAACACGCTGATGCGCCCGTCCAGTTGCTGTTGCAATTGCTCCATGCCGTTGCCGTGATGGGCCGAGACTTCCAGCACCGGGTAACCCAAATCCCGATAGACCGACAGCAGGGCGTTCAGCGCCGGGGCGTTGTGCTCGTCGATCAGGTCGAATTTGTTGAGCAGCAACAACGGACGGATGCCGGCGTGTTCGGCGGCCACCAGATAACGGTCGATCAGGTTGGCGTGGGGTTCGGGCAGCGGGGCGAACACGATGACGATCATGTCGACGTTGGCGGCCACGGGCTTGAGCTGGCCCCGGCTGTCCGGACGGCACAGTTCGGTGTGGCGCGGCAATTGCGCGACGATCACGCCGATGCCCTGGTTGCCGGCACGCCAGACGACCTGGTCGCCCGTCACCAGCGCCGGCAGGTTGGCGCGCAAGTGGCAGCGGAACACCTGGCCGGCCAGTTCGCCTTCCCGGGCCTCGACCTCGACCTGCACACCGAAGTGGGCAATGACCAGGCCGGTCTGTTCAGGGCCCAGGTCGCCACCCTCCAGGGCTTCGACAGCACTGGATTCGCGTTTGGCGGCGCGGGCGGCGCGCTCGCCCTGGATCTTTTCGATGCGCCAGTTCTGACGACGATTGAGTTGGCGTTTGGCCATGGGTGTTCCGTATGAAGAAATGCAGCGAATAGGGTAAAACGGCCGCGAGTTTAGCACGCCCAAGGGGCGGCCTAGGCTAAACTGCGTGGCTACGCCGAGGAGCTTCCCTATGCAAAACCCGCAGAACCTGATCTGGATCGACCTGGAAATGACCGGTCTGAACCCAGACACCGACGTCATCATCGAAATGGCCACCATCGTCACCGACAGCGACCTCAACACCCTGGCCGAAGGCCCGGTGATCGCGATCCATCACAGCGACGAGATCCTGGCCGGCATGGACGAGTGGAACACTCGCCAGCACGGCGGCTCGGGCCTGACCCAGCGGGTGCGCGAGAGCAAGATCAGCATGGCCGAGGCCGAAGCCCAGACCCTCGCCTTCCTGGAGCAGTGGGTGCCCAAGGGCAAGTCGCCGATCTGCGGCAACAGCATCTGCCAGGACCGTCGCTTCCTGTACACCCACATGAAATCCCTGGAAAGCTACTTCCATTACCGCAACCTGGACGTCTCCACCCTCAAGGAACTGGCCGCCCGCTGGGCGCCAGAAGTACGCGACAGCTTCCAGAAGGGCGGCAGCCACCTGGCCCTGGACGACATCCGCGAGTCCATTGCCGAGTTGCAGCATTACCGTAAGCACTTCATCAAGTTCTGATTGAAGCGCACGGCGTTCTTGTGGCGAGGGAGCTTGCTCCCTCGCCACAGGGGGGCGTTTGAACCTGGTGGCATGGCGCTCAGGCAGAGACGTTGGCGCGCCCTCTTTTGGTGCCTGCCCGAAATGGCTAGACTGCGCGCCTTTTCGTAAGGACCGCCATCATGTTGCTGATGCTTTATCTGATCGCCATCACCGCTGAAGCCATGACCGGCGCCTTGTCTGCCGGGCGTCGGGGCATGGACTGGTTCGGCGTGGTGCTGATCGCCTGTGTCACGGCGCTGGGTGGCGGCTCGGTGCGTGATGTGCTGCTCGGTCATTACCCGCTCACGTGGGTCAAACACCCCGAATACCTGGTGCTGACCACTACCGCAGCGATGTTGACGGTGTTCCTGGCGCGCTGGATGCGCCATTTGCGTTCATTGTTCCTGGTGCTCGACGCCGCGGGGCTGGTGGCGTTCACCCTGATCGGCTGCATGACGGCCCTGGAAATGGGCCATGGCATGCTGGTGGCTTCGGTCAGCGGGGTGATCACTGGGGTGTTCGGCGGTATTCTGCGGGACATCTTCTGCAACGATATTCCGCTGATCTTCCGTCGGGAGCTCTACGCCAGCGTTTCGTTTGCCGCGGCGTGGTGCTATCTGCTGTGCGTCTTCCTGCAGCTGCCGAGTGAGCAGGCGATCCTCATTACCTTGTTCGGTGGTTTCCTGCTGCGGCTCCTGGCGATTCGTTTTCACTGGGAAATGCCGAAGTTCGTCTACAACGACGAGGTTTGACGCTCGGCATGTTGCCGCAACGCCCACTCCACGTGCTCGCGCACCAGCTCCGACGGGTAGTCGCGTCGCGCCTCCAGCGCTTGCAGCACGGGAATCGTTGACGGCGCATTACCCAGGCCCACTGCCAGGTTGCGCAGCCAACGCTCGTAACCGGCGCGGCGCAGCGGCGAGCCTTCGGTGCTGCTGAGAAATTTGTCCTCGTCCCACATGAACAGCTCGGCCAGCCCGGCATTGTCCAGGTTGTGCCGTGGCTTGAAGTCGCTTTCCCCGGACGACCGGGCGAAGCGGTTCCATGGACAGACGATCTGGCAGTCATCGCAGCCGAACACCCGGTTGCCGATCAACGGCCGCAGTTCCTCAGGGATGGCGCTTTTCAGTTCGATGGTCAGGTAGGAAATGCAGCGGCGAGCATCGAGCACGTAGGGCCCGACGAAGGCATTCGTAGGACATATGTCCAGGCACGCGGTGCATTTTCCGCAATGTTCGCTGGCATGGGGCGGGTCCACCGGCAGCGGCAGGTCGACAAACAGCTCGCTCAGGAAGAAATAGCTGCCGGCCTTGCGGTTCAACACCAGGGTGTTTTTACCGATCCAGCCCAGGCCGGCCTGTTCAGCGATGGCTTTTTCCAGGACTGGAGCACTGTCGACGAAGGCGCGATAGCCGAAGGGGCCGATCACCGCCTGAATTTTTTCTGCCAGTTGCTGCACACGTTTACGGATMAATTTGTGGTAATCGCGGCCCAATGCATAACGCGAGACGTAGGCTTTCTCCGGTTGGCCGAGCATTTGCGCCATGTGCGTATCGCCCGACAGGTAGTCCATGCGCAGGGACACCACCCGCAGCGTACCTGGTACCAGTTCCTCGGGGTGCGAGCGTTTACTGCCGTGGGCGCCCATGTAGTCCATTTCGCCGTGGTACCCGGCATCGAGCCAGCGTTGCAGGTGCTGCTCATGCTCGGCAAGGTCCAGGCCGCTGATGCCGACCTGCTGGAAGCCCAGCTCGCGGCCCCACTCCTTGATGGATTGGGCGAGGGCGGGGAGGTCTGTGGGAATGGCAGGCATGAGGCGAGAGAAACCAGAGCTGAGATGCGTATAATTCTGCCAGACATCGGAGCCCGAAGACGCATGCCGCACACTAAAGATGATTTTCCCGACGCGCTGTACAGCGCCGCGCAGGTCCGGGCCCTCGACGCACAACTGATCGCGGCCGGCACCGCCGGTTTCGAATTGATGCAGCGCGCCGCCCGCGCCACCTGGCGAGCGATCGTCCGGCGCTGGCCTGACGCCCATGAGCTGACGGTGCTGGCCGGGCATGGCAACAACGCTGGCGATGGCTACCTGGTCGCGACCCTGGCCCGGCGCGCCGGCTGGTCGGTGCGGGTACTGACAGTGGGCGAGCCCCGACGCTTGCAGGGCGACGCCGCCAATGCCCACGCCGAGGCGGTGGCGGTGGGCGTGCCGATGGAGCCGTGGTCGGATGAGGTCGAGTTGCGCGGCGTGTTGCTGGATGCGCTGCTCGGCACGGGCTTGAGTGGTGATGTGCGCGAGCCTTATGTGCGGGCTATCGATACGATCAACGTCAGCGGTCTGCCGGTCGCGGCGGTGGATATCCCCTCGGGCTTGTGCGCCGATACCGGCCGGGTGCTGGGCACGGCGGTGGTGGCCGACCTCACCGTGACCTTTATTGGCTTGAAGCTGGGCCTGTTTACCGGCGAAGCGGCGGACCGGGTCGGTGAACTGGTGTTCAATGACCTGCACGCCGATCCAGATATTGTTGACGCGGCACCGGCCAGTGCCCGATTGCTCTCACCCCATAATCTGCCACGTCTGACGCCTCGCGCCGCCACGTCCCACAAAGGCAAGTTCGGTCACGTGCTGTTGATCGGTGGCGACCGGGGCTTTGGCGGCGCTATCCAGATGAGCGCCGAAAGCGCCCTGCGGTGCGGTGCGGGGATGGTTTCGATGGCGACCCGCAGCGAGCACGTAGCCGCCGCGCTGACGCGTTTGCCGGAAGTGATGGTGCAAGGCACCCATTCGGCGAACCAATTGATGGGCTTGCTCCAGCAGGCCAGCGTGCTGGTGGTCGGGCCGGGCTTGGGCCAGGCCGCGTGGGGACGCAGCCTGTTGTCGGCGGCGGCCAATGCGCCGCTGCCGCAAGTGTGGGATGCGGATGCGTTGAACTTGTTGAGCAGCGGCGAGGTTCGCCTGCCTGAACAGTGTGTCATCACCCCGCACCCGGGCGAGGCGGCGCGGTTGTTGGAGTTATCCACAGCCCAGGTGCAGGCCGACCGTCCGGCGGCGGCCCATGCATTGAGCCAGAAATACACCGCCACGGTGATCCTCAAGGGCGCCGGCAGCCTGATTGCCAGCCCGGACGGTCGCCTGGCGGTTTGCAGCCAGGGCCATCCGGCCATGGCCACGGCAGGCCTGGGGGATGTGCTGGCCGGTGTGGTCGGCGCCTTGCTGGCCCAGGGCATGGAGGGGTTCGAGGCCGCCTGCCTGGCGGTCTGGCTGCATGCCAATGCCGGTGCCCAGGCCGGTCGCTCGGGTCGTGGGGTGGCGGCCACCGATCTGATTTCGGTCATTCGTCAGTTGTTGGAGGAGCATTCACCGTGTCTGAAGTAACCCTGTACGTGGCGGACGAACAAGCCATGACACAATTTGGCGCCCGCATCGCGCAGATCACCGCCGGCCACGGCCTGATTTTTCTCGAAGGCGACCTCGGTGCGGGGAAAACCACCCTATCCCGTGGCATCATTCGCGGCCTCGGGCACGTCGGCTCCGTCAAGAGCCCTACGTTCACCCTGGTCGAGCCCTACGAGATCGGCGACATTCGCGCCTTCCATTTCGACCTGTATCGACTGGTGGATCCTGAGGAACTGGAATTCCTCGGTATTCGCGATTATTTCGAAGATGACGCCTTGTGTCTGATCGAATGGCCCCAGAAGGGTGCAGGCTTTTTGCCAAAGCCCGACCTGACCATTACCATTGGCGCGCAGAACGGCGGGCGTTCGCTGAAACTGACGCCGCAAGGCTCGCGTGGCGAGTCGTGGTGTGCCGCTTTGGCATTGGAAAACTAATTGATGATGGGGTTTGGTATGCGCTTTCGCGCGGTGGTTGCTGTCGTAGGACTGTTGCTTACGGCACTGGCCGTCGATGCTGTGGCCGAGACAAAGGTCAACAGCGTTCGCCTCTGGCGGGCGCCGGACAACACACGGCTGGTGTTCGACCTGACGGGCCCGGTGCAGCACAGCGTATTCACCCTGACCGCCCCGGATCGCCTGGTGATCGACATCAACGGCGCGTCCCTGGGCGCGCCATTGAACGTGGCGACGGCCAACACGCCGATTACCGCGATGCGTTCGGCCCAGCGTACGCCGACCGACCTGCGGGTGGTCATCGACCTGAAAAAAGCCGTGACCCCGAAAAGCTTCACCCTGGCCCCGAATGCCCAATACGGCAACCGGCTGGTGGTGGACCTGTTCGACAACCCGGCCGATGCGGCGCCACCTCCGCCGCCGCCGACCAATGTAGCCACGGTGCCAGCGGTGCCGGTGACCCCGACCGAACCTGCGCTCAAGCTGCCACCGGCCCCGGCTGGCAAGCGCGACATCATCGTGGTGATCGACGCCGGTCACGGCGGCGAAGACCCAGGCGCCTCGGGCTCGCGCGGGCAGCGTGAAAAAGACGTGGTGCTGTCCATCGCCCGCGAATTGCAGCGCCAGGTCAACGGCATGAAAGGCTTCCGCGCCGAACTGACCCGTACCGGCGACTACTTCATTCCCTTGCGTGGGCGTACCGAGATCGCCCGCAAGAAAGGCGCCGACCTGTTCGTCTCCATCCACGCCGACGCCGCGCCTTCGGCGGCTGCGTTCGGGGCCTCGGTGTTTGCCCTGTCCGACCGCGGTGCCACGTCCGAGACCGCCCGTTGGCTGGCCGACAGCGAAAACCGTTCCGACCTGATCGGCGGTGCCGGCAACGTCAGCCTCGATGACAAGGACCGGATGCTCGCCGGTGTATTGCTCGATTTGTCGATGACGGCCTCGTTGACCTCCAGCCTGAACGTCGGCCAGAAAGTCCTGAGCAACATCGGTCGCGTCACGCCGCTGCACAAGCAGCGCGTCGAGCAGGCCGGGTTCATGGTACTCAAGTCGCCGGATATCCCGTCGATCCTGGTGGAAACCGGCTTCATCTCCAACGCCAACGAAGCGTCCAAGCTGTCGTCTTCCAACCACCAGCAGGCGCTGGCCCGTTCCATCAGCAGCGGCGTGAGGCAGTTCTTCCAGCAGAACCCACCGCCAGGCACCTATATTGCCTGGCTGCGCGACTCCGGCAAGATCGCCCAAGGTCCGCGGGATCATCGGGTCAGCCCCGGCGAAACCCTGGCGATGATCGCCGTGCGTTACCAGGTGTCGCCCGCGACCTTGCGCAGCGCCAACAACCTCAAGAGCGACGAGCTCAAGATCGGCCAGACCCTGACCATTCCCGGTAATGACGTGGCGGTCCAGCAATGAGTGATGAAGTGATCGGCAGCAACGCTCGCATCGAACTGCTCAGCCCCCGGCTGGCGAACCAGATCGCCGCCGGTGAAGTGGTCGAGCGCCCGGCGTCGGTCATCAAGGAACTGCTGGAAAACAGCCTTGATTCCGGGGCCAAGCGCATCGACGTGGATGTCGAGCAGGGCGGCGTCAAGCTGCTGCGGGTCCGCGATGACGGTGGTGGTATTTCTTCCGACGACCTGCCGCTGGCCCTGGCGCGTCACGCCACCAGCAAGATCCGCGACCTGGAAGACCTCGAGCGGGTCATGAGCCTGGGGTTTCGGGGCGAGGCGCTGGCATCCATCAGTTCGGTGTCGCGCCTGACCCTTACCTCCCGCACCCGCGACGCCGAGCAGGCCTGGCAGGTCGAGACCGAGGGCCGGGACATGGCCTCCCGCGTGCAGCCTGCGGCCCATCCGGTGGGCACCTCGGTGGAAGTGCGCGACTTGTTCTTCAACACCCCGGCCCGGCGCAAGTTCCTCAAGGCCGAGAAGACTGAATTCGATCATCTGCAAGAAGTCATCAAGCGCCTGGCCCTGGCACGCTTTGATGTGGCGTTCCATTTGCGCCACAACGGCAAGACCATCCTCAGCCTGCACGAGGCCCACGATGATGCGGCCCGCGCCCGCCGTGTCGGCGCAGTGTGCGGCGCAGGTTTCCTGGAGCAGGCCTTGCCCATCGAGGTGGAGCGCAATGGCCTGCACCTGTGGGGTTGGGTCGGGTTGCCGACCTTTTCCCGCAGCCAGGCGGACTTGCAGTATTTCTACGTGAACGGCCGGGCGGTGCGCGACAAACTGGTGGCCCACGCGGTGCGCCAGGCTTATCGCGATGTGCTGTTCAATGGCCGGCATCCGACCTTCGTGCTGTTTTTCGAAGTCGATCCGGCCGTGGTCGACGTCAACGTGCACCCGACCAAGCATGAGGTGCGTTTCCGTGACGGGCGCATGGTCCACGACTTCCTCTACGGCACCCTGCACCGCGCCTTGGGCGATGTGCGTCCGGAAGATCAACTGGCGGCACCGGCGGCGGTAGGCGGCATGGTTCGGCCAACGGGGTTGGACGCTGGCGAATTCGGGCCGCAGGGCGAAATGCGCCTGGCGGCCAATGCACTGCTGGAGCAGCCCCAGCCTCAGCCGAGCTACAACACCGCCGGGAGCGGTGCCGGCAGCGGCTATCAATATCAATACACTCCGCGCCCGCAATCCAACGTGCCGGCAGCCGAGGCCCAGGCGGCCTATCGCGAGTTCTTCAAGCCCTTGCCGGACGCCGGAGCGGCGGCGATGCCCGACGGCCAAGGCGATATCCCGCCGCTGGGCTATGCCCTGGCGCAACTCAAAGGCATTTATATCCTCTCGGAAAATGCCCAGGGCCTGGTCCTGGTGGACATGCACGCCGCCCATGAGCGGATCATGTACGAGCGGCTGAAAATCGCCATGGCCAGCGAAGGCTTGAGCGGCCAGCCGCTGTTGGTGCCCGAATCCCTGGCCGTCAGCCAGCGCGAAGCCGATTGCGCCGAAGAGCATGTGGCCTGGTTCCAGCGCCTGGGCTTCGAACTGCAGCGCCTGGGCCCGGAAACCCTGGCGATCCGTCAGATCCCGGCCTTGTTGAAGCAGGCCGAGGCCAATCGCCTGGTCAGCGACGTGCTGGCGGACTTGATGGAATACGGCACCAGCGACCGCATCCAGGCGCACCTGAACGAATTGCTCGGCACCATGGCCTGCCACGGCGCGATCCGCGCCAACCGGCGCCTGGCCCTGCCGGAAATGAACGGCCTGCTGCGGGACATGGAAAACACCGAGCGCAGCGGTCAATGCAACCATGGCCGGCCGACCTGGACCCAATTGGGCCTGGACGACCTGGACAAACTGTTCCTGCGCGGTCGTTGATGAGCCAGTTGCCACCCGCGATTTTCCTGATGGGGCCGACCGCCGCCGGCAAGACCGACCTGGCCATCGAGTTGACCAAGGTCCTGCCCTGCGAGTTGATCAGCGTCGATTCGGCCCTGGTCTACCGGGGCATGGACATCGGCACCGCCAAGCCTTCGAAACAACTGCTGGCCGAATTTCCCCATCGCCTGATCGACATCCTCGACCCGGCCGAGGCTTATTCGGCGGCCGATTTCCGGCGTGACGCGCTCCAGGCCATGGCCGAGATCACCGCGCGGGGCAAGATCCCGCTGCTGGTGGGCGGCACAATGCTGTATTACAAGGCCTTGGTCGATGGGTTGGCGGACATGCCGGCAGCCGATCCCGAGGTGCGTGCGCAGATTGAAGAAGAGGCCGCGCGCCTTGGCTGGCAAGCCCTGCACGAGCAATTGGCGATCATCGATCCGGAATCGGCGGCGCGTATTCACCCCAATGACCCGCAGCGGCTCAGTCGGGCCCTGGAGGTTTATCGGGTCAGCGGCCAGAGCATGACGGCCCTGCGCCAGCGACAATCTGCGCAAAGTACTGAAGCAGCCGCTTCGGGACTGCAACAATTGCCCTATACTGTCGCGAATCTGGCCATCGCTCCGGCGAACCGGCAAGTGCTGCATCGGCGAATTGAACAAAGATTCACATTAATGTTGGAACAGGGGTTCATAGACGAGGTCGTAGCCCTGCGTGAGCGAAGTGACCTGCATGCCGGGTTGCCGTCTATACGTGCGGTAGGTTATCGACAAGTCTGGGATTACCTGGACGGCAAGCTGACGTCAGCCGAGATGCAGGAGCGTGGGATCATTGCCACGCGCCAATTGGCGAAACGCCAGTTCACCTGGCTGCGCAGCTGGACTGACTTGCATTGGCTCGACAGTCTCGATTGCGACAATCTGCCACGCGCCTTGAAATACCTTGGGACCATCTCCATATTGAGCTGAGTCCTTGCAATTGCCGTCTATCCTTGGGGGTGTGACGGCCCAAGCCATCTGATTCCGATTTTTATTATTGATCCTTAAAGGAGTGCGGCACATGTCAAAAGGGCATTCGCTACAAGACCCTTACTTGAACACTTTACGTAAAGAGAAAGTTGGGGTGTCCATCTATCTGGTCAACGGGATCAAACTGCAAGGCACGATCGAGTCTTTCGACCAGTTCGTCATCCTTCTGAAAAACACCGTCAGCCAAATGGTCTACAAGCACGCGATCTCGACAGTCGTGCCAGTTCGTCCGATTCGTCTGCCTAGCGCAACCGAATCCGAAGGCGGTGACGCTGAACCGGGTAACGCCTGATAGGAGCCTCCTTTGTTCTTTGAGCGCCACGGTGGTGGTGAACGGGCCATTCTCGTTCACTTGGATGGACAGGACCCTGAGGCGCGCGAAGATCCGCAGGAGTTTCAGGAATTGGCACTTTCGGCCGGCGCCGAGACCGTCGCGTTTTTCAACGTGCCGCGTCATCGGCCAACCGCCAAGTTCCTGATCGGCAGTGGCAAGGTCGAGGAGTTGCGCGACCTGGTCAAGGCCGAACAGGTCGATCTGGTGATTTTCAATCACATCCTCACGCCCAGTCAGGAGCGTAACCTCGAACGTGTCTTCGAGTGTCGCGTGATCGACCGTACGGGGCTGATTCTCGATATTTTCGCCCAGCGCGCCCGCACCCATGAAGGCAAGCTCCAGGTCGAACTGGCCCAGCTTGAGCACATGAGTACGCGGCTGGTTCGCGGCTGGACTCACCTTGAGCGGCAGAAGGGCGGTATCGGCCTGCGCGGCCCGGGTGAAACCCAGTTGGAAACCGACCGGCGCCTGTTGCGGGTGCGCCTGCGCCAGATCAAGGGGCGGTTGGAAAAGGTCCGCAGCCAGCGCGAGCAGTCGCGACGCGGCCGCAAGCGTGCGGATATCCCGACGGTTTCACTGGTGGGTTATACCAACGCCGGCAAATCGACCCTGTTCAATAACGTCACCCAATCCGACGTCTACGCCGCCGACCAATTGTTCGCCACGCTCGACCCGACCCTGCGTCGGCTCGACCTGGACGACCTCGGGCCGATCGTGCTGGCCGACACCGTGGGCTTCATCCGTCACCTGCCGCATAAACTGGTCGAGGCTTTCCGGGCTACGCTCGAAGAGTCGAGCAACTCCGACCTGCTGCTGCACGTGATCGATGCCGCCGAGCCGGACCGGATGCTGCAGATCGAGCAGGTGATGGTGGTGCTGGGCGAGATCGGAGCCCAGGACTTGCCGATCCTCGAGGTATACAACAAACTCGATTTGCTCGAAGGCGTGGAGCCGCAGATCCAGCGCGATGCCGACGGCAAGCCGCAACGGGTCTGGCTGTCGGCCCGTGATGGCACCGGCCTGGACCTGCTCAAGCAGGCTGTGGCCGAGCTGTTGGGCAACGATCTGTTTGTGGGCACCCTGAAGTTGCCGCAACGTTTCGCCCGGCTGCGAGCCCAGTTCTTTGAGCTGGGGGCCGTGCAAAAAGAAGAACACGACGACGAAGGCGTCTGCCTGCTGGCGGTTCGCCTGCCTCGGGCGGAGCTCAATCGGCTGGTCAGCCGCGAAGGGCTGCAACCGATGGAATTCATCGAGCAACACACTTTGCAATAAAAGCCTGAGAAAGCTGTGTCAGGCATTCTGTAGCATTGGTCGGCGCGCCGTGGGTGCGTCTTTGCTTTATCAGATGGAGAGCGCTATGGCTTGGAATGAGCCGGGTGGCAACTCGAATAATCAGGATCCTTGGGGTGGCAAGCGTCGTAACAACGGCGACCGCAAGGGGCCGCCGGATCTCGACGAGGCCTTCCGAAAGCTGCAGGAAAGCCTGAACGGTTTGTTCGGTGGTGGTAAAAAACGCGGTGACGAGGGTGGCGGTCGTCCGGGCAAGGGCGGCGGTTTCGGCCTGCTCGGCATCGGTCTGGTCGTGCTGGCGGCTGTCTGGCTGTACAGCGCGGTCTATGTCGTGGACGAGCAGGAGCAGGCCGTGGTGCTGCGCTTCGGCAAGTACTACGAGACGGTTGGGCCGGGCCTGAATATCTATTTCCCGCCGATCGACCAGAAGTACCTGGAAAACGTCACGCGTGAGCGGGCGTACACCAAGCAGGGCCAGATGCTGACCGAAGACGAGAACATCGTCGAAGTGCCGCTGACCGTGCAATACAAGATCACCAACCTGCAGGACTTCGTGCTGAACGTCGACCAGCCGGAAACCAGCCTGCAGCACGCGACCGAAAGTGCCTTGCGCCATGTGGTGGGTTCCACCGCCATGGACCAGGTGCTGACCGAAGGTCGTGAACTGATGGCCAGCGAAATCAAGGAGCGCCTGCAGCGGTTCCTCGACACCTATCGCACCGGTATCACCGTCACCCAGGTCAACGTCCAGAGCGCGGCAGCCCCGCGTGAGGTCCAGGAGGCCTTCGACGACGTGATCCGTGCCCGTGAAGACGAGCAGCGTTCGCGCAACCAGGCCGAAACCTATGCCAACGGCGTTGTACCGGAAGCCCGTGGTCAGGCCCAGCGCATCATCGAGGATGCCAACGGTTACCGTGACGAAGTGGTCTCCCGCGCCAAGGGTGAGGCCGATCGCTTCACCAAGCTGGTGGCTGAATATCGCAAGGCTCCAGAAGTCACCCGTGAGCGTCTGTACCTGGACACCATGCAGGAAGTCTTCAGCAACACCAGCAAGGTCCTCGTGACCGGCAACAAGAACGGCCAGAGCAATCTGCTGTACCTGCCGCTGGACAAGATGGTCGAGAGCGGGCGCAACACCAGCACGCCGGCGACCAGTTCGGCGGCCGCCAGCAATGAAACCAATGCTCGTGCGGCGGCGGACCTGCAGCAACAGCAAGCACGTACCAGGGAGAGTCGCTGATGAGCAATAAATCGCTGATCGCCCTTATTGTCGGTGTCGTCGTGGCGATCGCTGCCTGGAACTGCTTCTACATCGTGGCTCAGACCGAGCGCGCGGTGTTGCTGCAATTCGGTCGCGTGGTTCAGCCTGATGTCCAGCCGGGTCTGCATGTGAAGGTGCCGTACGTCAACAAGGTGCGCAAGTTCGACGGCCGCCTGATGACGCTGGATGCGCCGACGCAACGCTTCCTGACGCTGGAAAAGAAAGCCGTGATGGTGGATGCCTATGCCAAGTGGCGCGTGAAGGATGCCGAGCGCTTCTACACCGCGACCTCGGGCCTGAAGCAGATCGCCGACGAGCGTCTGTCCCGTCGTCTGGAATCGGGCCTGCGTGACCAGTTCGGTAAGCGCACGCTGCATGAAGTGGTGTCCGGTGAGCGTGATGCGCTCATGGCCGACATCACCCGTTCGCTGAACACGATGGCGGAAAAAGAGCTGGGTATCGAAGTGGTCGATGTCCGGGTCAAGGCCATCGACCTGCCGAAGGAAGTGAACCGCAGCGTGTTCGAGCGGATGAGCACCGAGCGTGAGCGTGAAGCCCGCGAGCACCGCGCCAAGGGTAACGAGCTGGCCGAGGGCATTCGTGCCGACGCCGATCGTCAACGCCGTGTGTTGCTGGCCGAAGCCTATCGTGAATCGGAAGAGGTCCGTGGTGATGGTGATGCCCAGTCCGCTGCGATCTACTCCAAGGCTTATGGTCAGGATCAGGAGTTCTACGCGTTCTACCGTAGCCTGCGTGCCTACCGTGAAAGCTTTGCGAACAAATCCGACGTCATGGTCCTGGACCCAAGCAGTGACTTCTTCCGCTACCTGGAAAAGGCCAAGCCTTGATGCGACGTTGACCTGAGGCACTCCGCCCGGCGGCTAAAGCGTCGGGCGGGGTGATCCTTTGGGAAAACGTGTGTATGATGCGGCAGCCGGGAAATTCCCGGCTTTTTTGCGTCTGCACGTTCGATTGCGGTTCACAGGTGCAGGCGTCGGGTTGAAAGACTCGACAGGTTTTTCGAGGGAAGTGCTGGGCGAGGCCGATTGCGGGCCATTCGTCACGTCGCTCTTGCGCGCTTTTCGCCCAGGATGCGCGCCTGGCGCAGGCATTTTCTGCTTCACTCAAGGCCAGCCCGAAAGCTGGCCGCCCGGACCATAGGGGAATGGCGTAATGGCAACGGTAGACCGCTGGCTGCTGCCAGATGGCATCGAAGAAGTACTGCCACCGGAAGCTGCGCGTATCGAAGTAGCGCGTCGGCAGGTGTTGGATCTGTTCCAGAGTTGGGGTTACGAGTTCGTCGTTACCCCGCATATCGAGTACCTGGAATCCCTGCTCACTGGCGCGGGCCAGGACCTGGACCTGCGCACCTTCAAGGTTATCGACCCGCAGTCGGGCCGGCAGATGGGCTTTCGTGCCGACATCACGCCGCAAGTGGCGCGCATCGACGCCCACACCCTGCGCCGTGAAGGTCCGAGCCGCCTGTGCTACGCCGGCAGTGTGCTGCATGCCCAGCCGCGTGCCTTGTCGTCTTCGCGCAGCCCGATCCAGCTGGGCGCCGAGTTGTATGGCGACGCCAGTCCGAGCAGCGACGTAGAAGTCATCAGCCTGATGTTGGCCATGCTGCAACTGGCTGACGTGCCGGATGTCCATATGGATCTGGGGCATGTCGGCATCTATCGCGGCCTGGCCCGTGCGGCCGGTTTGTCCGGCGAAGTGGAGCAACAGCTGTTCGATGCCCTGCAACGCAAGGCCATCGACGAAGTCATCAGCCTGACCGAGGGCCTGCCGGCCGATCTGTCGGAGATGCTGCGGGCGCTGGTGGGCCTGTGTGGCGGACGTGAAGTATTGGCCGCTGCCCGTGAACGCCTGGCTCACGCGCCGGCGCCTGTGTTGGCGGCGCTGGACGACTTGTTGGCGATTGCCGAGCGTCTGTCGGTGCGTTTCCCCGAGTTGCCGCTGTATTTCGACCTGGGTGAATTGCGCGGTTATCACTACCACACGGGTGTCGTCTTTGCCGTGTTCGTCCCGGGCGTGGGCCAGTCCATCGCCCAGGGCGGCCGTTATGACGACATCGGTGCCGACTTTGGTCGTGCTCGTCCGGCGACCGGTTTCTCTACCGATTTGAAAACCCTGGTGACCCTGGGGCGTGCTGAAGTCGAGCTACCGTCTGGCGGTATCTGGATGCCTGACAGTACGGATGCGGCACTCTGGCAAGCAGTCTGCCAGTTGCGCAGTGAGGGTCAGCGTGTCGTCCAGGCTTTGCCTGGGCAACCTTTGGCCGCCGCCCGTGAAGCGGACTGCGACCGGCAATTGATTCAGCAGAACGGGCTTTGGCAAGTATTGCCGCTGGCTTCTTGAGTTTTCCTGCCGGCTGCGGCCGGCACCAAGTTTGCGCGAATGAGGACAAGTGTTATGGGTAAGAATGTCGTAGTCCTGGGCACCCAGTGGGGTGATGAGGGCAAAGGCAAGATCGTTGATCTGCTGACCGAACATGCTGCCGCCGTAGTGCGCTACCAGGGTGGCCACAACGCAGGTCACACCTTGGTGATCGACGGTGAAAAAACCGTCCTGCACCTGATTCCGTCGGGCGTGCTGCGCGAAGGCGTCCAGTGCCTGATCGGCAACGGTGTGGTGGTTGCTCCCGACGCCTTGCTGCGGGAAATCATCAAGCTGGAAGAAAAAGGCGTACCGGTGCGCGAGCGCCTGCGTATCAGCCCGTCCTGCCCGCTGATCCTGTCCTATCACGTCGCGCTGGACCAGGCCCGTGAAAAGGCCCGTGGCGAGCTGAAGATCGGCACCACCGGTCGCGGTATCGGCCCGGCCTACGAAGATAAAGTAGCCCGTCGTGGCCTGCGCATCGGTGACCTGTTCCACCGTGAGCGTTTCGCCGCCAAGCTGGGCGAGTTGCTGGACTACCACAACTTTGTCCTGGTCAATTACTACAAAGAGCCGGCCATCGACTTCCAGAAAACCCTGGACGAGTGCATGGAGTACGCCGAGCTGCTCAAGCCGATGATGCTCGACGTCACTGCCGAGCTGCACGAGCTGCGTCGCGCTGGCAAAGACATCATGTTCGAAGGTGCCCAGGGTTCGCTGCTGGACATCGACCACGGGACCTACCCGTACGTCACCAGCTCCAACACCACCGCCGGCGGCATCGCCACGGGTTCGGGCTTCGGTCCGATGTACCTGGACTACATCCTGGGTATCACCAAGGCCTACACCACTCGCGTGGGTTCGGGTCCGTTCCCGACTGAGCTGTTCGACGACGTCGGTGCCTTCCTGGCCAAGCGTGGCCACGAATTCGGCGCTACCACCGGCCGTGCCCGTCGTTGCGGTTGGTTCGATGCCGTCATCCTGCGTCGCGCCATCGACGTCAACAGCATCTCGGGCCTGTGCCTGACCAAGTTGGACGTGCTGGACGGCCTGGAAACCATCAACATCTGCGTGGGCTACAAGAACCAGGACGGCGCCGTCATCGACGCACCGACCGACGCCGACAGCTACATCGGCCTGGAGCCGGTGTACGAGCAGATGCCAGGCTGGACCGAATCGACCGTGGGCGCCAAGACCCTGGAAGAGCTGCCAGTGGCGGCCCGCAACTACATCAAGCGTGTCGAAGAGTTGGTCGGTGCGCCGATCGACATTATTTCGACGGGGCCGGACCGCAACGAAACCATCGTTCTGCGTCACCCATTTGCCTGATAAGTCGTTGATGTAAAAAACAAAGGCCCCTCGTTTGGGGCCTTTGTCGTATCTGCCTGCCGAACGGCACGACCTTTGCTATGCATCGTTAACAATAAGTGCTTCTTTGAAGTGCCATCAATTTAATGGCGTTTAGTAGAGGGATTCCCCTGTGTCGGCCGTTCTCTCACTGTTACAAAGCCGTCTACTGCGGCCTGTTTTCGTTACCCTGGGTATCGCCCTTTTGGTGCAGGTGCTCGTGGCCGTCGCGCTGACCCGAAGCACGGTCACCGCGCTGGAGGCCGAGCTAGGGGCCCGGCTGGGGGGTGATAGTCAGAAATTGTCTGGCGAGCTGGAGCAGGCCGGACGCGAGGTCACCTCAAGCCTGGACAGTTTGTCTGCCAGCACTCGTCAGCGCCTCACCGCCGGTTTATCGACGCGCCTGAAGGACGAGCAGGCGCAGTTGCGCACGACACTCGAGAAATCGCTCAAGGATTCCGCCAACGATATGGCGCAACTCCTGGCCTCGGTCGCGCCCCGCGCCATGTGGGACAGCGACATACCGACCCTTTCCGAATTCGCCCGCCGGGCCCAGCGCAACCCTAATGTGTTGTTCGTTATTTATGACGACGCCAGTGGTGAGCACCTGACTCGCTACCTGAACCGGGAAAACCCGATCAACAAGGCGCTGCTGGAAAAAGGCAAGGGCGAGCGGGCGTTGGACAAAGTGCTGGATGCGGCGAAGAGCGACCCCTCGGTGTATTACCTCGAAGCCTCGATCAGCCCCAACGGCGTAGAGATTGGTAAAGTATTGATGGGCGTTTCCACGGCTTCCGTTGAAGCTGACCTGAAGGCGTTGGACCAGCGCTTCTCGGCCTTGATCGCCAGCAGCGATCAGTTGGTCGGTGACAGCCTCAAGGGGGCGGCGGCCGACAGTGCCACCGCCATGCGCGGTCGTCTGGAATCGGCCCAGGCCACCGCCACGCAGATGCAGACCAATACCTCTAGCACCGTGCAGGAAGCTGCCGGCACATTGCGCTGGCGCATTGGCCTGGGCCTGGCGCTGGTGGGCTTCGGCGTGCTGGTGCTGCTGGCCGTGGTGCTGGGGCGTCGGGTGGTCAATCGCTTGAAGTTGCTTATTGCGGCCATGAACGACCTGGCGGCAGGCGAGGGTGACCTGACCAAGCGCGTGCAAATCAACAGCAAGGACGAAATCGGCGACATGGCGTCAGCGGTCAATCGCTTTGTGGATAAGTTGCAACCCATCGTGCGCGAGGCGGGCGATGTGGCCCAGCGTACCGGTGTGGAAATCGGTGCGATGACTTTGCGTAACTCCGGTGCCGATGCGGCGGCCGGGATGCAGCGTGATGAGGTGGCCGAGAGCCTGCGTGCGCTGTCGCAAATGGCGGATGAGGCTCAATCGGAAAGCCAGGCGATGCAGGCGGCTTTGCGGCAGGTCGTGGAGATCCGTCAGGCCACCGATGAAAACACCCGCACTTCGGCCAAGGTCAGTGGCTTGATCGAGGCGTTGGCCGGGCAGGTAGACACTGGGGCGAAAGTGATCGAGCGGCTGGCGCAGCAGAGCGAGCAGATCGAAGTGGTGCTGACGGTGATTCACGGCATCGCCGAGCAGACCAACTTGTTGGCCTTGAACGCGGCCATCGAGGCGGCGCGGGCCGGGGAAACCGGGCGCGGGTTTGCGGTGGTGGCGGATGAGGTGCGGGCCCTGGCGAGCAAGACCCAAAGCTCAACGGGCGATATCCAGGCGCATATCGTGGCCTTGCAGCAGGGCGCTCGCGAGGCGGTGGCCGCTATCGGCCAGGCCGGGCGCCAGGCCAGCGAAGGCCTGTTGGTGCTGCGAGACAGCGCGCGGTTGCAGCAGTCGGTGCAGGCGTCCGTAGAGCAGGTGCATGCGGCCATCGGCCTGGCGACTCAGGCCGCGGCTCATCAGGCCCAGGGCGCGCAAGCGGTGCGCGGGCGGGTGGAAACCATCCATGCCCAGGCCGAGAAGGCGGCCCAGGCCGTGGTCGAGACCACGGCCAGCGGCAAGGTGCTCGATGGTCTGGCGGCGCAGTTGAAGGCGAGTTTGGGGCAGTTCCGGGCCTGATCTGGCGGCGGGTACCTTTGTGGGAGCGAGCTTGCTCGCGATGGCGGTCTGATTGAGTACATATCCATTGCTGCGGTAACGGCCACTTAGGGTTCCGCCCTGACGGCGGCTCACTTTTGAAAAGCGCAAAAGTAAGCAAAACGCTTTTGCCCCACCACTCGGTGCCT
>NZ_JBFREY010000044.1:0-37640 GCF_052114545.1 Pseudomonas sp. KB_12
TACCGTGCCGGCCACTCTCCCTCGCGGGTGCTGACACACCAGTGATAGCTACGGCCTCTTTCCCCGCGCGCACCCAATCTTAAGCCGAGCACTTGTTTGCTGCGCGACAGCGCAGCGTCGGCGACGCGGCGGGGACTCCCTCGCCACAGGCTTCATCAGCCTTTGCCGCGCAACATACTGTCCAACACCTCATCCCGGCGCACCCAAGCGTGAAACAACGCGGCCGCCAGATGCACCAGCACCGTCACGAACAACAGGTAAGCCAGGTACCCGTGGGCCTTGCGCAGCAGTGCGAACGTCTGGGCGTGGGCTGGAAGAATCGAAGGCAGTTGCAACGAGTCGCCGAGCATCACCGGATCCCCCGCCGCCGAAATCATGCCCCAGCCCAACAACGGCAGGACCAGCATCAGGGCGTACAACAGCACATGCGAGGCGTTTGCCGCCAGCACTTGCCAGGCCGGCAGATCCGCCGGCAGCGGCGGTTGGCGGGTGGTAAAACGCACCGCCAGGCGCACGATCACCAACAGCAAAATCGCGATGCCCAATGGTTTGTGCAACTGCAGCAGCCATTCATGGCGTTCGGACACCGAGGCGACCATGCCCGCGCCGATGAACAGCATGGCGATGATCATCACTGCCATCAGCCAGTGCAGCAGCCGGGCCAGCGGTGCAAAGTGACGAGGGGCGCTCATGGGCGGGACTCCTGTTTGGCGGCCAACTGGCTCACTTCGCTGGTACGGCGCAGATAGGAACTGGCATAGGCGGCGGAGCGCGCGACCAATAGCGGGTCTTCGGAACCTTCGATCCCTTGGGGCAGGATCAGCGGGTCATAGTTGATGTCGCGGCATTCGCCGTTGTCCTGCGCCTGGGTGCGCTCCAGCACCAATGTGCCGGCATTGAGTACCTTGCGGTCGGCGGGCCAGGCCTTGCTGGCATCGTTCACCGGGTCCCCGGGGTTGGCCAGGGTGATGTTCAACTGCCAGCGCAACGGCCCGGCGGCGAGACGCTTGGCCAAGTCTTGCTCGAGGAAGTCGGCCCCCTGAGGTGGCGTCGCATCCGTAGCATCCTGGCTCATCGGCACCACGCCCCAGCGCACCGCCTGGCGCTGCCCGGCGGGGTTGACCAGATAAAACGCGTTGATGCCGTTGTAGGTTTCGGTGGCATAACTGGCTGACGGCTTGGCGCCCTTGATCCATTGCAGGAACGGCACCGCTTCGGGGTGCGCGGCAAAGAACGCCGGTACGGCCGCAGGGTTCGGTTTCCCTGTGGCAGGGTCCGGCGACTGGGCTTGTTGGAGTTGGTAGAAGGCTTCGGGCGTGCCCACCGGAAACACCGGCATGCTGTTCATGCCGGTGCGCCATTGCTGGCCGTTGGCCTGGGTAAAGCGCAGTGCCAGGCTGCGAATCGGCACACTGCCGTCCGGTGCATAGGGATTGCCGCTGGGCAAGGCGAAACGCCCAACCACTGGCGTTTGCGGCTGCGAGAACACTTGGGCGCTGGAATAGCCGCTGGCCTCGCCCGTGCTTTGGAAATAGCCCGCGACGCAGACACCTTTTGAGTGGTTGCGTCGAAAGCCCGGGTGAACGCCGTTGTTTTTTTCCAGCACAGTGACCAACGCCTGCGGTGTCAGGCGCTGTGGGTCGAGGCTGCCATTGACGTAGGCAAACGCCCCGGCCAGCGCGGCAACAATCACCGCGATGCCGCTCAGGCGCAATGTCAGGCCGGCGGCACTCAAGGGTGGCCGGCTCGACGAGGGTGAAGGATCAACCATGAGAAAGCTCCAGGGGCTCAAGGCCATTTGTTGGAAAGGACCCGTCAGACGAAAGCCCGGCAGGTTTATTCCCACGCCTCGTATTTATTTTTCCTGCACTGGAATAATCTCGTTTGCGGGTCGTCTTTCCAGTCCCGGTGCAGTGACTGCCCACAGAAGCCACACCCCTATGAACGCATTCGACGAACAGTTGCGCGAGCTCATCCCCAGGCTACGGCGTTTTGCCGTGTCGCTGACGCGCAACCCGAGCAACGCCGACGACCTGGTGCAGATGTGCCTGGAACGGGCATTGTCCAAGTGGAACGACAAGCGTCCGGACGGCGATCTGCGGGCCTGGCTGTTTTCGATTCTGTACCGGCAGTTTCTCGACGGCCATCGCCGCTCCCGACGGTATGCGCGCATGCTGGAGTTTTTCACCGGCCGCGACGATGCCCACCCTTCGGCCGAGCGCAGCGTGATCGCGCAATCGTCCCTGCAAGCCTTCGATCAACTCACGACGGAACAACGTGCACTGTTGTTGTGGGTGTCGGTGGAAGGCTTGAGCTACCAGCAAGTCGCCGACATCCTCGGCGTGCCGACCGGCACGGTCATGTCCCGCCTGTCCCGCGCTCGCCAGGCCCTGCGCCAACTCAGCGACGGCGAAATCACCCGCCCTACCCTGCGGATACTCAAATGATCAGCATGCCCCCCAGCGACAGCGACCTGCACGCCTACGTCGATCGCCAACTGAGCGAGGCCGACCAGCGCCTGGTGCAGGCCTACCTGGCCAACCAGCCGGAAGTCGCCGCCCGGGTCCGCGCCTGGCAACAGGACGCGCAGCACCTGCGCACGGCCCTGAGCGGCGCCTTGCAACAGCCGCCCAATCCGGATCTCGACCCGGCCATGATTCGCCAGCACCTGAAACATCGCTCCCGCCGCCACCTGGCCAGCGCCGCGGTGTTGCTGCTGGCCGTCAGCGTAGGCGGGGTCAGCGGCTGGCAGGCGCGACAAATGACCCTGCTCAGCGCCGCAGCCCCCATGGCTGACGCTCTACAGGCGTACCGGTTGATTGCCCAGCAGGGCATCCTTCCGGCCGATTACCAGACCGGCGACGAGCAGAGCATGCAAGGCTGGCTCGACCGCTACTTCACCCAGGCCGACCGGCTGCCAGACCTATCGGGTACGGGCTTCAAGCCGGTCAGCGGGCGCTTGCTCAGCACCGAACAAGGCGCGGCGGCGATGGTGGTCTATCAGGACCCGAGCGGTCAGAAAATCAGCTTCTACGTGCGCCCACCCGGCCCGAAAAATTTCCTCCTGCCGCGGGGCAGTCGTCGCGAGGGCGAATTGCAAGCCGAGTACTGGTCCGGGCCGGGCTACAACTATGCGATGGTCATCCCCAGTGATACGCCGACGGTGCAGCGGCTCAAGCAGACCCTGAAGTTCTGAACCCCCTACCCACAGGGGATACAGGCTGCTCTTGAGAGTCTGTTCAGCCCTGCCCAAACACCTGCGAAGGCCTGCGCAGCAATGGGTCGAACGGGTTGATCCGCGGTCCGATCAGGGCTGCCTCGCGCTTGAGCATGTCCACCACCGTCGGCAGGCGATCGGGCCCCAGGCGGTCGCTCACCGTTGCCACGCTCAAGGCGGCCACGGCCCGGCCGTCACGGTCCAGGATCGGCACGGCCACCCCGGCCATGCCTTGCAATACGCCAGTATTGCGCCCGGCGTAGCCCAGCGTGCGCACGTTCTCCACTTCCGAACGCAGGAAGACTTCGTCGTACAAATGGAAATCCTTGAGCCGCGGCAGGTTGTATTGAATCACCGTGTCGCGCTCTTCCTCCGGYAGAAACGCCAGGATCGCCAAGCTGCCCTGCCCCACGCCCAACGCCACGCGACCACCGATGTCGCCCGTGAACGTGCGGATCGGAAACGGCCCCTCGCTGCGGTCCAGGCAGACCGCATCGAAACCACTGCGCGCCAGCAAAAACAACGAGTCCCCGAGGGAGGCCGACAACCGCAGCATGGCTGGGCGCACCAGTTCGCGCAGGTTGCCGGTGTTGCCGGCGCGGGCGGCCAGGGCGAAGAACTCCAGGCTCAAGCGGTAGCGTTTGCTACGTGCGTCCTGCTCGACCATGCCTTCGTCCATCAGGCTGCGCAACAAGCGATGCGTGGTGGGCTGGGACAGGCCGATGCGCTGGGCCAATTGCGTCACCCGCTCCCCACCCTCGGCGGTGCCACCCAGGCTGCGCAACACGGCAAACAGCCGGGAGACCGCGCCGACACCGACTTCGCCTTTCTCATTATTCCGATCAGTGGAATCAGACATGCCATTTCTCATTATTAAATTTACTCACTGAATGAAACTGAAAATAGTCTTCGCTTCAGTGAAATAGTCCATTGAGCCCATCCTATTCTTCGTCCTACTCTTCGTCCAGACAGGGGCGATTCGAACAACAGCGGCAGCCGACTCAAGGTCGAGCACCAACGCACCCCAGCAACACCCTTTCGTATCTGCCCATAAAAAAGCGCGCCCGCAGGCGACGCATAACAATCCCAGGTGGAGCGCAGCTATGGCTTTTGTGCAACTTGAAGGACTTGGCAAACGTTACGGCGATATCGACGCCGTGGTCGCCACCAACCTGTCGGTGGAAAAAGGCGAGTTCGTCTCGCTACTGGGACCTTCCGGCTGCGGCAAGACCACAACCCTGCAGATGATCGCCGGCTTCGTCGAAGTCAGCAGCGGGCGCATCCTGCTGGACGGTCGCGACATTACCCACGCCAAGCCCGCCAGCCGTGGCCTGGGTGTGGTGTTCCAGAGCTACGCGCTATTTCCCCACATGACCGTCCAGGACAACGTCGCCTTCGGCCTGCGCATGCGCAAAGTGGCCACTGCCGAACTGCAACAACGGGTGGACCGGGTGTTGAAACTGGTACGCCTGGACCGCCACGCCGACCGCTACCCGCGCGAACTCTCGGGCGGCCAGCGCCAACGCGTGGCACTGGCCCGAGCGCTGGTGATCGAGCCGCCAGTGCTGTTGCTCGACGAGCCACTGTCCAACCTCGACGCCAATTTGCGCGAAGAGATGCAATACGAAATCCGCCGCATCCAGCGCGAAGTCGGGATCACCACGCTGATGGTGACCCACGACCAGTCCGAAGCCCTGTCGATCAGTGACCGGGTCGTGGTGATGCAGGCTGGGCGCATCACCCAGATCGACGCGCCGTACACCCTTTACGAGCACCCGCGTACCGAATTCATTTCCGGCTTCGTCGGCAAAGCCAACCTGCTGCCCGGCATGCGGGACAGTACGGGTGTCGTTCAAGCCTGCAGCCAGGGCAATGGCGACCTGATCCTGAGCCTGCGTCCGGAAAAAATCGACCTGTGCGAGGCCGGTTCAGGCCGACTGCAAGGCACCCTCATCAACCGCTTCTTCCTTGGCAGCCAATGGCTGTACGGCGTCTCGACCAGCCTGGGTGAACTCTGCGTGGTGCGCCGCAACGACGGCTCCGCGCCCCTGGTAGAAGGCACGGCGGTGGGCCTGGATTGGGACCCGGCGCTGCTGCGGGTACTGAGCGCGGACGAGGTGCCGGCATGAAGCTGATCGATGCGATGCGCCGCGGTCGCCAAGGCTACCTGATGTCCGCGCCGGCCCTGGCCTTGTACCTGGGCCTGCTGGTCATTCCCTTGGGCTTGACCTTGGTCCTGTCGTTCAACGTCTTCGACTACAGTTCGGGCATCAACGGCGACGCCTATACCTTCGAGCACTACACCAGCCTGCTGGGCGATCCGTACTTCTACGAGATCTTTTTGCGCACGTTCTGGATCAGCGCCCTGACCACTTTGCTGTGCGTGCTGATCGGCGTGCCCGAGGCGTACATCCTCAGCCGCATGGGCGCGCCGTGGCGTTCGATTTTCCTGATCCTGATTCTCACCCCGCTGCTGATTTCAGTGGTGGTGCGGGCCTTTGGCTGGAGCCTCCTGCTCGGCGCCGACGGCTTGGTCAACCAGGCCCTTCAAGCCTTCGGCGGCGCGCCGGTGAAGCTGCTTTATACGCCGTTCGCCGTGGTCATCGCCCTGGTCCACGTGATGTTGCCGTTCATGATCATTCCGGTCTGGACCTCGCTGCAGAAACTCGACCCGGCCGCCGAACAGGCCGCGCTGTCCCTGGGGGCCAGCCAATTCACGGTGATCCGCAAAGTGGTGCTGCCGCAGATCATGCCCGGCGTGCTGTCCGGCACGCTGATTGTGTTCGGCCTCGCCGCCAGCTCCTTCGCGATTCCCGGCCTGCTCGGCGGACGGCGTTTGAAGATGGTCGCCACGCTGATCTACGACCAGTACCTGTCGGAACTGAACTGGCCGATGGGCGCGGCCATTGCCGTCGCGCTGCTGCTGCTCAACCTGCTGATCATGCTGTCGTGGAACCGGATGATCGAAGGCCGCTACAAGAAGTCATTGGGGTAATGGGTCATGTCTAGAAACGGTCCTTTAGCGCTGCTGTTTCACGCCCTGGTGGTGGTCTTCATGCTCGCGCCGCTGGTGGTGGTCTGCCTCGTCGCCTTCACCCCGGAAAACACCCTGAGCCTGCCGACCACCGAGTTTTCCCTGCGCTGGTTTCGCGCCGTGTTCGAACGCGCGGATTTTGTCGACGCGTTCTACAACAGCCTGGTCCTGGCGTTCTGCGCGGCCTCGCTGGCGACGTTGATCGCGGTGCCGGCGGCCCTGGCGATCACCCGGCTCGAGTTCCCCGGCCGGGACTTCTTCAACGGCCTGTTCCTGTCGCCAATCATCATTCCGCACCTGGTGCTGGGGGTCGCATTGCTGCGCCTGTTTGCGCTGATGGGCGTGAACGGCAGCTTTGCCTGGCTGATCTTCGCCCACATGCTGGTGATCACCCCCTACGTGTTGCGCCTGGTGCTGGCCTCGGCCATCGGCCTGGACCGCAGCGCCGAACAGGCCGCGCAATCGCTGGGGGCCGGACGCTTCACGCTGTTCCGGCAAATCACCTTGCCGATGATCCTGCCGGGGGTGGCCGGGGGCTGGCTGCTGGCGTTCATCAACAGTTTCGATGAAGTCACGCTGTCGATCTTCGTCACCTCGCCGGCCACGCAAACCTTGCCGGTGCGCATGTACGTGTACGCCACCGAATCCATCGACCCGATGATGGCGGCGGTGTCGGCGCTGGTCATCGCGCTCACCGCGCTGACCATGATTCTGCTCGACCGGGTCTATGGCCTGGATCGGGTCCTGGTAGGCAAACAATGAGGGCACCATGGCGCTGCTGAAACGACTGGCCGAAGGCGACCGCCCGGCCCTGGACTTTATCCTCGACGGCCAGCCTGCCACCGGCCTGCTGGGGGACACGCTGCTGACCGCCGTGCTGACCTGCAGCGAACACCTGCGCGGCAGCGACTTCAGCGCCGAACCCCGGGCCGGTTTCTGCCTGATGGGCGCCTGCCAGGACTGCTGGGTGCGCCTGGGCGACGGCCGCCGCGTCCGCGCCTGCTCGACCCTGCTCGAAGCCGGCCAGCACATCAGCCGCGAACCGGGGCGCCAGGTATGAACACCGTCGACTGGCCTGGCCTCATCGCGAGCAAGCTCGCTCCCACAGGGGAGTTGCGGCGTGTGCGCAACCAACATCCACAACAGATCCAATGTGGGAGCGAGCCCGCTCGCGAAAGCGGTCTGTCTGCTGTCGCTGTTGTCGCATGTGCCGCCGTCATCGCGAGCAGGCTCGCTCCCACAGGGGAACTGCGGCGAGCGCTAAACCAGCATCCACAACCGATCCAGTGTGGGAGCGAGCTTGCTCGCGATGACGGTTTCGAGCGCAGCACAAATCCCCCGGTCCAGCCAATGAGGTGGCGATGAAACCAATAGCCATCATCGGCGCCGGCCCCGCCGGTATCCGTGCCGCGCAGACATTGGTCGCCCACGGCCTGTACCCGGTCCTGCTGGACGAAGCCGCCCGCGGTGGCGGGCAGATCTATCGGCGCCAACCGGCTAATTTCAAGCGCTCGCCAGGCAAGCTCTATGGCTTCGAAGCGCACAAGGCCAACGCCATCCACCAGACGCTCGACGCATTGCGCGGACAGCTCGACTACCGCCCCGACACCCTGGTGTGGAACGCCGAAGCCGGCCTGCTCGATACCCTGCATGAAGGCCGCGCCGACCGCCTCGAGTACGCCAGCGTGATCGTCGCAACCGGCGCCACCGACCGGATCCTGCCTGTACCCGGGTGGACCCTGCCAGGGGTCTACAGCCTGGGCGCGGCGCAGATTGCCCTGAAATTCCAGGGGTGTGCCATCGGTGAGCGGGTGGTGTTCGCCGGCAGCGGCCCCTTGCTGTATCTGGTGGCCTATCAATACGCCCGGGCCGGCGCCAACGTGGTCGCGGTGCTCGACAGTTCGCCCTTTGGCGCCCAGGTCCGCGCCCTGCCCGGCCTGCTGGCACAACCGGCCACCCTCGCCAAGGGCCTCTATTATCGCGCCTGGCTGACCGCCCACGGCATCGCCGTGCATCAAGGCGCGAGCCTGTCGGGTCTCGATGGCGAACGGCGGGTGCAGTCGTTGAAATGGCGCAACGCCAACGGCGAACACACCCTCGACTGCGACGCGGTGGCCTTCGCCCACGGCTTGCGCAGTGAAACCCAACTGGCCGACCTGCTGGGTTGCGAGTTTTCCTGGAGCGCCCTCAACCGCGCCTGGCTGCCACGACGCGACGGCGCCGGACGCAGCAGCGTGCCGGGGATCTACCTGGCCGGTGACGGTGCCGGCATCATGGGCGCCGACGCCGCTGAAATGGCCGGTGAACGGGCGGCCCTGGCCTTGCTCGAAGACATTGGTTATCTGATCGACCCGCAGCGTTGCACTCAGCTGGAACAATCCCTCGAACGCATCGGCCATTTCCGACTGGGCCTGGAACGTGCGTTTGCCTTTCCTGAAGCGTGGGCCGCCGATGCTGCCGATGACCTGATGATTTGCCGCTGCGAAGAAGTCAGCGCCGGCGACATCCGCCAGGTGGTGGGCCAAGGCCATTGGGAGATCAATCGGGTCAAGGCGCATTGCCGGGTCGGCATGGGCCGTTGCCAGGGACGAATGTGCGGTGCCGCCGCGGCGGAAATCATTGCCCGCGAAAGTGGCCGCACCGTGTCCAGCATCGGCCGCTTGCGGGCCCAGGCGCCGATCAAGCCCGTGCCGTTCGGCCTGGAGGTCGAGCCATGATCGAAGTGGATGCCGTGATCATTGGCGGCGGCATCGTCGGCGCCTCCGCCGCGTTGTTCCTGAGCCAGGCCGGACGCCGGGTGGCGTTGCTGGAGCGCGACTTCTGCGGTTCGCACTCCAGCGGCGTGAACTACGGCGGTGTGCGCCGCCAGGGCCGGCCGCTGTCGCAATTGCCCTTGTCGCAACGGGCCCATGAAATCTGGAGCCAGTTGCCACAGTTGATTGGCATCGACGGCGAGTACCAGCGCAGCGGTCATTTAAAGCTGGCCCGCAGCGCTGAAGATCTGCAAGCGCTGCACGACTACGCTGCCGCCAGCCAGGGCTTTGGCCTGGATCTGCAACTGCTCGATCGCGAGGCCCTGCGCACCCGTTTTCCGTGGGTCGGCACTGTTGCGGTCGGGGCGTCGCTGTGCCCGGACGACGGCCACGCCAATCCGCGCCTGGTCTCGCCAGCCTTTGCCCAGGCCGCTCGCCGACATGGCGCGCAAGTCCACGAACAATGCGCCGTCAGCAACGTTGTGCATGACGGCCAGCGCTTTGCCGTACACACCGCAACAGGCCTGAGTTTCCACGCGCCCTGGCTGCTGAACTGCGCCGGTGCCTGGGCGAGCCAGTTCGCCGCGCAGTTCGGCGAAGCGGTGCCGATGTACGCCGGGCACCCGGCGATGCTGGTCACCGAACCCTTGCCCTTGGTCATGGACGCCAGCACTGGCGTCGAGGGCGGCGGTATCTATGCCCGCCAAGTCTCACGCGGCAATTGCGTGCTAGGCGGCGGCCAGGGTTTTGCCTTGGACACTGCACGCGCCCGCCCCGGCCAGAACGCCGTGCTGGAAATCCTGCGCCAGGCCGTCGAGCTCTATCCATTCCTGGAAGGCGCCCAGGCGATTCGTACCTGGAGCGGCACCGAAGGTTATCTGCCCGATCGCCAGCCGGTGATCGGCCACAGCAGCACCCAGCCCGGTCTGTTGCACGCATTCGGCTTTGCCGGCGCGGGCTTCCAGATCGGCCCGGCGGTGGGCCAGGCGCTCACCGAGATCATCTGCAGCGGGGCTTCGACCACGCCGCTGGATGCGTTTTCCATCACCCGGTTTCACTCCATCTCCGTTGCTTGATAGAGGAAGGTCGCGCCAATGAATAACGTCAAACGCAGTGCACTGTTCGGTTTCTGCTCGCTGGGTTCCGCTTGCCTGGGCGCCCTGCTCCCGGTCACCCAGGCGTTGGCCGAGCCGACGCTTTACCTGGGCATGAACGGCGGAACCATGGAGCGGCTCTATGCCGACAAGGTCTTGCCGGCTTTCGAGAAAGCCAACAACGTCAAAGTGGTCATCGTGCCCGGCACCTCCGCCGACATCCTGGCCAAAGTCCAGGCCAGCAAAGGCAACCCGCAGATGCACGTGATGTTCCTCGATGACGGCATCATGTACCGCGCCATCGCCATGGGCTTGTGCGACAAGCTCGAAGACAGCCCGCCCCTGGCGCAGATCCCGGCCAAGGGGCGCATCAAGGATCAGGCCGTGGCCGTCAGCCTCGGCGTGACCGGGTTGGCCTACAACACCCGGCTGTTCAAGGAAAAGGGCTGGAATACGCCCACCTCATGGATGGACCTGGCCGATCCACGCTTCAAGGACAAAGTGGTGTTCCAGTCGATGGCCTCGTCCACGTTCGGCCTGCACGGCTTTTTGATGTTCAACCGGATCCAGGGCGGCAGCGAAACCGACGTTGAACCGGGCTTCAAGGCCTGGCCGAACACGGTGGGGCGCAACGTGCTGGAGTACATCCCGAGCTCGGCGAAGATATCCGAAATGCTGCAGACCGACGAAGCCGCGCTGTTCCCTCTGACGCCGACCCAGGTGACCGCGTTGAAACTCAAGGGCATGCCGGTCGAATATGCCCAGCCGAAGGAAGGCGCCGTGGTCCTCAACGTCGCCGAATGTGCCATCGCCCAGAACACCCAACCGGAACTGGCGCAAAAGCTCGCGGCGTTCCTGCTGACCCCGCAAGCCCAGGCCATCGCCCTGGAAGAAGGCGACCAGATCCCGTCCAACCCCAACACCCCGACCACCGACAAGACCCGCGGCCAGGTGGAGGCGATGAAGCAATACCTGGAAACGGCGATTGCCGTGGATTGGGACCAGGTCAACGAACAACGCCCAGCCTGGAACGCCCGCTGGAACCGCAGCATCGAGCGCTAGCGCGAATTTTGCGGTTATCATGCGGCCATTAACCTGTGGCGAGGGAGCTTGCTCCCGCTGGGCTCTGTAGGAGCTGGCGAAGCCTGCGATCTTTTGATCTTTCGCTTGAGGCTCAAGTGGTTGGGGAAAGATCGCAGCCTCGTTTCACTCGACAGCTCCTACATAGCTCCTACACAGCTCCTACAATGCAGCCCAGCGGGAGCAAGCTCCCTCGCCACAGTTTTTTCTGCGCTCTTTCTTCTTGATCAACAGCGAACCCCTCCATGCACACCCTCGCCCAACTACGCGCAGGCCAACTCTCAGGCATTACCCGGCTGGACCTGGCCTGCGGCTTGACGGAGTTTCCCCGGGAAATCTTCGACCTGGCCGATTCCCTCGAGATTCTCAACCTCAGTGGCAATCAGTTGGACACGCTGCCCGACGACCTGCATCGGCTGACTCGCCTGCGTGTGCTGTTCTGTTCGGACAACCGCTTCACAGAACTGCCCGAATGCCTGGGCCGTTGCAGCGCCTTGACCATGGTCGGTTTCAAGGCCAACCGCATTACGCACGTCGCGGGCGCCGCACTGCCGCCACGGCTGCGCTGGCTGATCCTGACCGACAACTGCGTCAGCCAATTGCCGGATGAACTGGGTCAACGCCCCTCTCTGCAAAAACTGATGCTGGCCGGCAACCGCTTGCGGCAATTACCGGCGAGCCTGGGCCAGTGTCATCGCCTCGAACTGCTACGCATCGCCGCCAACCAACTGAGCGAACTGCCGCAATGGCTGCTCACCTTGCCGAGCCTCAGTTGGCTGGCCTACGCCGGCAACCCACTGGAAACCCAGGCAGAAGCGGCGGCCCTGAATACCACGACGCCTATTGACTGGTCGCACCTGGAACTGCAGCAACAACTGGGCGAAGGTGCGTCGGGGGTGATTCATCAGGCGCTCTGGCAGGCGCCCGGCCAGGTGGCACGAAAGGTCGCGGTGAAGCTGTACAAAGGCCAGATGACCAGCGACGGCTCGCCGCTGCATGAGATGCATGCCTGCATCACTGCCGGTCGACACCCTAACCTGATTGAGGTGCTGGGCCAGGTTGCCGGGCACCCCGAGCAACAGGCCGGGCTGGTGATGGCGCTGATCGAGCCCAGCTACCGTAACCTCGCCGGGCTGCCGAGCCTGGCGTCGTGCAGCCGCGACGTCTATGCCGATGAACTGCGCCTAAGCGCTCCGGCGGCCCTGCGCATCGCCCATGGCATTGCCTCGGTGGCGGCGCACCTGCACCGCCAGGGCATCACCCACGGGGATCTCTACGGGCACAATATTCTGTGCGATGACCAGGGCGATTGCCTGCTGGGGGATTTTGGCGCGGCGTCGTTCCACGCCACCACGGACAACCTGCAAACCCGCGCCCTGCAACGCATCGAAGTGCGGGCCTTCGGGATTCTGCTGGGGGAATTGCTGGCGCGGATCGAACCGGCGCTCGGTGTTAAGGAACTGGAAGCGTTGCTGGATCTGCAAGTGCGCTGCTGTCAGCCTGATGTATTGGCGCGGCCGGGGTTTGATGAAATTGAAGGCTTATTGCGCAACCGTGGCGAGGGAGCTTGCTCCCGCTGGGCTCTGTAGGAGCTGGCGAAGCCTGCGATCTTTTGATCTTTCACTTGGGATTCAAGTGTCAGGGGAAAGATCGCAGCCTCGTTGCACTCGACAGCTCCTACACAGCTTCTACGCGCCGCCGAGCGGGAGCAAGCTCCCTCGCCACAGGGGGGATTGTTAACCCGCCAACCCGACAAACATGTCCTGCACGTCATCATGGTTGTCGAGGCCTTCGAGGAAGGCTTCGACTTCAGCCATCTGCTCGTCGGTCAGGCCACTGACCGGGTTTTTCGGCTGATAGCCCAGCTTGGCCGACAACACGGTGAAACCCTGCTCCGGCAAGGCCTTCTGTACGGCATCGAGGTCGGCAGGATCAGTGAGGAACAACGTCGCGCCTTCTTCGCCCGGCTCGAAATCCTGGGCACCGGCCTCGATGGCGGCCATTTCCGGATCGGCGTCCGGGCTGTCCGGCGCGGCTTCGATCATGCCGACATGGTTGAAGTCCCACGCCACCGAACCCGAGGCGCCGAGTTGGCCCTTGCGGAACGCGACGCGAATTTCGGCAACGGTACGGTTGATGTTATCGGTCACGCATTCAACGATCAGCGGCACCTGGTGCGGCGCGAACCCTTCGTAGGTGACGCGGTGGTATTGCACGGTTTCACCGAGCTGGCCAGAACCTTTCTTGATCGCACGTTCCAGGGTCTCGCGGGGCATCGAGGCCTTCTTCGCCTGTTCGACCACCAGTCGCAAGTGCGCGTTGGTAGCGGTATCAGCGCCGTTGCGCGCGGCAATGGTGATTTCCTTCACCAGTTTGCCGAAGATCTTGCCCTTGGCGTTGGCAGCCGCTTCTTTGTGTTTAACCTTCCACTGTGCGCCCATTACTCACTCTCTTGTCTGACGCGCCGAGACATCTGCCGGCCGGCGCTGTGGCGCAAGTTTATACGGCCTAAACCGGCTGATCGACCAAAAAATTCACCCTGCCGGATCGACATTTTCACAGCGTGTTGTAGGGCGTTTCTGAAATAGCGACTCACAAGCACCGTTTCCCCCCGCGGTTTCGTACCCTCTGCGCCTCTCTCCCCGCCAGTAGGAGCTGCGATGCGCAACGACACGGAAAGTCCCTTCAGCCTGACGCTCACGCAAAGCGACTTGCAACTGCAAGTCTTGCGCTTCAATGGCCGCGAAGCCCTCAACCAGCCATACCGCTTTGACCTCGAACTGATCGGCCTCGCCCCGCCGATAGATCCCGAGCTGCTCTTGGGGCATCCGGCCTTCCTGCGCCTGGACGGCGAATCGGGCGTCCATGGGATTGTCCACAGCGTTAGCCTGAGTGCCCTGGCGCCGCGGCGCATCGGCTATCGTTTGACGTTGGTTCCCTACCTCCAGCAACTGGAGCAAGGCCCGCAGCGCCGGGTTTTCCATCGGCTCAGCGTGGTGCAGGTGCTGCAACGCCTGCTGGAAGAACACGCGCTACCCGTCGACAGTTACCGTTTCGAACTGCCCCATGGGCAGTATCCGTGTCGCCCATTCTGCATCCAGTACGACGAAAGCGACCTGACCCTCCTGCAACGCCTGTGCGAGGAAGAAGGCATTCATTACCACTTCGAACACGCTCCCCAGGGCCATGTGCTGGTGTTCGCCGAAGACCCGAAGAGCTTTCCCGCGCGCCCTGTCGAGCTACCCCTGCGCCCGAACGACAGCCTGCTGCCGGCCATCAAACGCTTGTATTTGCGTCACCATCCGATGATGCCTGGCCTGCCCGTCGGGTTCAGTGACCGGGCCCCGCCCGAAGCCGAGGCCTCGGCGGCGAATCAACCCCTAGAGCAGATCGATCACGAAGCCATGCGCGGCAACCCGGCCTTGGCTCACCGTTACCAGGCCGGTCGCCGCCACCTTGAACGGTTGCGCTGCCGGCAACGGGAAATCCATGGCCACAGCACCCAACCGGCCCTGCACGGCGGCGACATCGTGCAGGTCTGCGAACACCCGGTTTCCACCTTCAACGATCAATGGTTGATCACCGAGGTCCAGCATCGTGGACGGCAGTTTTCGATCCTGGAGCCGGACCTGCCCGCCGCACCGTCGGCCCGTGACTACCGTAACCGGTTCACCGCCATTCCCTGGTCCACCACGTTCAGGCCAGCCCTCAAGCATCCCAAGCCCTGCATCCCCGGGAACCACCTGGCCCATGTACTCGGCCGCACCGGCCAGCCGGCCAGCCCCGATGAACGTGGCCAGGTGAGTGTCAGCCTATGGGCGCCGGACCAGGACGGCATCACCCTGCCCGTGTCGCGGCTGACGCTGGATGGCAGCCCCAGCCTGATGGCCGGCAGCGAAGTGCTGGTGAGTTTTCTCGACGGCGACCCTGATCGACCGGTGCTGTGCCCAGGGGCTGTCGATACCGGCGCAGGCCATACCGCCACGCCCCCGAAATCGCCCCGTGGCAACCATGATGCGGGGCTGCTATTGGACTGGCTGCTGAATCCGCCGGACTTGACGCCCTGACTCAACCCTGTGGCTTCCTGCCGGCAAAACTGATCTGGCTCATGCAAACCCAGCGAAACGGGCTTACAGTAAGCGGATAACGCCGCTCTAGACGGCGCTCTACCCTGATTGTTGGAGATACCTGCAATGCCCTGGAAAAACTCAGAAAGCCGCTACAGTACCGTCACGGTAACCTTGCATTGGCTGATGCTGGTCCTGCTGGCCGTGGTTTATGCCTGCATCGAGTTCCGCGGGATTTTCCCCAAGGGCAGTGGCGGCCGGACCCTGATCAAGGAAGCGCACTTCATGCTCGGCCTGACGGTGTTCCTGCTGGTCTGGCTACGCCTGTTCGCCCGCAGCATGGGTAAGGCTCCGGCGATTTTCCCGGCGTCGCCTGCATGGCAAACCGTTCTCGCGCGCCTGATGCATTGGGCGCTGTACCTGTTCATGATCGCCATGCCGCTGCTGGGCTGGCTGATCACCAGCGCCGAAGGGCATCAGGTAATGTTCTACGGTTTCGATCTGCCCTTGCTCATCAATCAAGACAAGGAGTTTGCCAAGCAACTGGAAGGCTGGCACGTGCTGGGCGGTACCATCGGCTACTGGTTGATTGGCCTGCATGCCTTGGCGGGGCTGTACCACCACTATGTAGTACGGGACAACACGCTGCTGCGGATGATGCCCAAACGCGGCTGATCGCCGTTACTCGAACCCTCGGCGGCCTTGCAAACCGCCGGTGTGGACGAAAATCAAACGGGTGCCGGGGGCAAACCGTCCGGCCTCGATCCGCGCTTTAAGCAACAGCAAGGCTTTGCCGGTGTACAACGGCTCCAGTTCGATGGCCGCCGTGGTTTCGATGAACTCGGTGAGCTCGGCATCGACCCGGGCGAAACCGCCACGGCTGCCGTCGAACAATTCATAAAGCGGACTGCACAGGCCCGCCTCCCCCACGATGCGTTCGACTTGCTGCACCACGCCATGGTCCTGGGGCACCGCCAGCACGCCATAGACCGGGCGCTGTCCCGCTTCGGCCAGCACCAGCCCGGCCAGCGACGTACCGGTGCCGCAAGCCAACCACCAACCGTGAAAATCCGCCCATCCCAACGTCGCCAGTTGTTCACGGACACTCGCCGCCCACACCTGGCAGCCTTGTGCGCCGGGCAATCCTGAACCACCCTCGGGCACCGGATGCAAATGTGGGTAGCGGATCTGCCACGGCGCCCAGAAACCCGGCGCGTGCCGCTCTCGGTATCCGCCATAACCCAACCAGTGCAGGTCCATGCCAAACGTTTTCAGGTCGCGCACCGTCGGCGTGTCCTGGGGATGACCACGCAACAGCCCCGCCGTGGGAAACCCGAAGCGCTTGCCCGCCGCCGCCAACGCATGCAAATGGTTGGAATAAGCCCCGCCCAGGCTCATGACCCCCTCGGCACCGGCCTCATGGGCGGCGCGCAAATGATGGACCAACTTGAACCACTTGTTGCCGCTGATCAGTGGATCGATCCGATCCAGGCGCAACACCGCCACTTCAACACCGGCTCGGGCGAGCCAGTCCAGATGAAGGGGTTCGAGTCGGGGTTGGGGATGCCAGTCGAGGGCGGGAAGCAGCATGGCAGCAGGCCAGGGGGAAATAGGCCCGGCATCTTAACAGCTTGGCAGCGGGTGACTTCAGGTTCACCACTTCCCCCTGTGGGAGCGAGCTTGCTCGCGATAGCGGTTAGTCAGCAGCATGAATGTTGACTGACCTGCCGCTATCGCGAGCAAGCTCGCTCCCACAAGGGGTTTCCTGAGGCGCTGCCTTAAAGCTGCGCCGCCAACCGCGAACCCTGGTTGATCGCCCGCTTGGCGTCCAGTTCCGCCGCCACGTCGGCACCGCCGATCAGATGAACCTTCTGCCCCGCCGCCTCCAGGCCTTCCTGCAATTCACGCAGCGGATCCTGGCCGGCGCAGATCACGATGTTGTCCACGGCCAACACTTGCGGCTCACCGGTTTCGCCGATGCGAATGTGCAGGCCATCGTCGTCGATCTTCAGGTACTCGACGCTGTTGAGCATCTGCACCTGCTTGTTCTTCAGGCCCGTGCGGTGAATCCAGCCAGTGGTCTTGCCCAGGCCGTCACCGACCTTGGACGCCTTGCGTTGCAGCAGGAACACCTGGCGCGCCGGTGCATGAGGTTCAGCCTTGATCCCGGCCACACCGCCGCGAGCCTCGAGGTGGGTGTCGATACCCCACTCCTTCCAGAACGCCTCGCGGTCCTGGCTGGTGGCAACGCCCTGATGCACCAGGAACTCCGACACGTCGAAGCCGATACCGCCGGCACCAATCACCGCGACACTGCGGCCCACCGGCTTGCGCTCGAGGATCACGTCCAGGTAGCTCAACACCTTGGCATGCTCCACCCCGGGAATCGCCGGCACACGCGGCGCGATGCCCGTGGCGAGGATGATCTCGTCGTAACCGCCGGCCACCAATTTCGCCACATCCACCCGGGTGTCGAGGCACAACTCGACATGACTGGTCTGCAATTTGCGTTTGAAGTAGCGCAGGGTTTCGAAGAACTCCTCCTTGCCTGGCACGCGCTTGGCGACGTTGAACTGGCCACCGATTTCGCTGGCCGAATCGAACAGCGTCACCTGGTGCCCACGCTCGGCCGCCACCGTGGCAGCGGACAAGCCGGCCGGGCCGGCACCGACCACGGCTATCTTCTTCACCTGGGTCACCGGCAGGTAGTTCAGCTCGGTTTCGTGGCAGGCCCGCGGGTTGACCAGGCAACTGGTGAGCTTGCCGCCAAAGGTGTGGTCCAGGCACGCCTGGTTGCAGCCGATGCAGGTGTTGATTTCATCGCCGCGACCGGCAGCGGCCTTGTTGACGAACTCCGGATCGGCCAGGAACGGCCGGGCCATGGAGACCATGTCGGCATCGCCTTCAGCGAGGATCTGCTCGGCCACTTCCGGGGTGTTGATGCGGTTGGTGGTGATCAGCGGGATGCTCACCGAGCCACGCAGCTTGGCCGTGACCTTGCTGAACGCGGCGCGCGGAACCTTGGTGGCGATGGTAGGAATCCGCGCTTCGTGCCAACCGATACCGGTGTTGATAATCGTCGCGCCGGCCTGCTCGATGGCCTTGGCCAACTGGACGATTTCGTCCCAGGCACTGCCGCCTTCCACCAGATCGAGCATCGACAGGCGAAAGATGATGATGAAATTCGGGCCTACCGCCTCACGCACCCGACGGACGATTTCCACCGGCAGGCGCATGCGGTTTTCATAGCTGCCGCCCCAACGGTCGGTACGGTGGTTGGTATGGGCCGCCAGGAACTGGTTAATGAAATAACCTTCCGACCCCATGATTTCGACGCCGTCGTATTCGGCCTTCTGGGCCAGTACCGAACAGGTGACGAAATCGCTGATCTGTTTCTCGATACCCTCCTCGTCCAGTTCCTTGGGCTTGAACGGGTTGATCGGCGCCTGGATCGCGCTCGGTGCCACCTGCTTGGGGCTGTAGGCGTAGCGCCCGGCATGGAGAATCTGCATGCAGATCTTGCCACCGGCCTCGTGTACGGCGCGGGTAACGATCTGGTGCTTGAGCGCTTCTTCTTCGGTGGTCAGCTTGGCCGCCCCGGAGTAGACACCGCCCTCGTCGTTCGGCCCGATCCCACCGGTGACCATCAGGCCCACGCCGCCCCGGGCGCGCTCGGCAAAATACGCCGCCATGCGTTCGAAGCCGCCGGGTTTCTCTTCCAGGCCGGTGTGCATCGAGCCCATCAGGGTACGGTTGCGCAAGGTGGTGAAACCCAGGTCCAGCGGGGCCAGCAGATGCGGGTAATGAGAGGCGGTCATCGGTAACTCCACAACGGGCAATCACGGAAAAAGCGCAAGCTCTGCGGCTTGCGTCTGTCATGGCCCCCAGCGTAAGAGTCCGGATGCGGGCGCTCAATGACCGTAACTGACAACTTAATGATCCAAATGTGCAGGGCGCCGATCAGCTGTGCGTGACTCTCAGCGGGATGAACCAGTCCTATCAACGCTGGACCAGGTGCTCGAACCAAAAAACAACCCTAATAACACGGTCGTCATTGCATGCATCCCCAACGAAAAATGCTGCACAACGAGTTACACGCCCGCCCGTCGTTATATTTTGACGAACCGGCCCACGTCTTCCACCTGGCGTTTCTGGGCGACAACGCCCAGTGCAACGCGCTGCTCGAGCGCCTGTGCCCTGAAACCGTCGCAGCAGAAGCCGCACAAGGCATCACCCGCCTCGAAGGACACCCGCTCAAGTGGGAGCGCCACGCCGAGTTCTTCACCCTGACCCTGGTCGTTCCCGCCAACACCAACGAACTGCACTGGACAACGCTGCCCGAATGCCTTGCCCAGGGTATCGAAGGCCATGCCCAGCACCTGATCAATGCCGTTCAGGTGGTGGTGCGCGCCGAAGCCGGTCTCGACCTGCCCAGCTACGGTTTCAAGGACCCATGCGGCTCTTGCGTGGGCGGTGGCGATGCGGTGGTCTGGAGCGATTTTCGCCTGACCGAGGACGGCACCAACCGCCTGCTGTTCATCAATCGACGGCTCAACGCTTATCGTCAAGGCCGCATGATCCGACGCCTGCTGGAAATCGAGACCTATCGCATGATGGCCTCCTTGTCGCTCAATACCGCCAAGGCACTGGACCCGCAACTGAACGAATTCGATCGCACCCTAGTGAGCCTGTCCGAACGCAACGCCAATGCCAGCGGCGTGCATGCCAAGGCCCTGCTGGAGGACATCGCCCTGTTGTCTCGCCAGGTCGTCAGCAGCACCGTCAAGAATCGCCACCGTTTCAGCGCCACCCGCGCCTACGCCCAACTGGTGTTCGAGCGCCTGGGGGAGCTGCGTGAAAGCCACCTGGGCGATTGCCAGCGGCTGGGCGTGTTCATCGAACGGCGTTTCAAACCCACGGTGCGTTATTGCGCAGCCACCGAACAACGCCTCGAGCAACTGGCCATGAGCGTCGCCAACCTGGGTGACCTGCTGCAAGCCCGCGTACAGGTCGAAATGGAGGACCAGAACGCCGAGATCCTGCGCAGCCTCAATGCGCGTGCCGATGCACAGATCAAGATCCAGCGCGCGGTGGAAGGCCTGTCGATCATTGCCATCACCTACTACCTGATCAATCTGTTCAAACTGGTTTATAGCGGGCTGCACACCTTGGGCGCAAACCTCTCGGCCCGCGAAGCGCTGCTGGGCATGACGCCACCGGTGCTGCTGATCATGTTGCTGATTCTGATCCGGATCCGGAAAGCCAAAAATCACTAGCGCGCCTTGCCAGCACAGAGGGTGTCCCAAGCTTCCTGGACACCCTCTGTGTGTGCTTACCGTGCGTACAAATCAGCGCCCGCCCTTCGCTAATCCCTTGTTTTACCGTACCCTGCCCCGTAGCTCTTGATGAAAAATCATGAACCTGCACACGGCCGCTGACTGTTCTCCCATGCGCAAATTTTTGTACCTGCTGTTTTCCTTGGCCTTGATTGCCGCCCTGATCACCTACGCACTGTGGACGACGGATCGTCCGGCGGGTCATTACCTGTCAGACCTGCGCATCAGCCTGGCGGTCGACCAGGGCACGCCCGCCGACCGCGGCAACTTGCTGGGCATCCAACCCGAACTGTTCCCCACCGACTACCAGAGCCCCGAGCGCCTGCATCGCAAACTGGCGGCCTATCTGCAGACGGCTCGCGACCAGGGCTTTCTCAATGCCAAGACCGTGGTGGTCCTGCCCGAAAGCATCGGCACCTGGTTGATGGTCGGTGGCGAAAAAGACGAGTTGTACCAGGCCACCAGCCTGAAGGAAGCCATGAACTGGCTGGCGGTCAGTAATCCGCTGGCGTTTATCCAGGCATTGGTCAGCGCTCAAGGCGATAGCCGACTGGAGGATGCCTACCTGCGCATGAAAGCCGAGCGCATGGCCCATGACTATCAAGCGCTGTTCGGTGGGTTGGCCAAGGAGTTCGGTATCACCCTGGTGGCCGGCTCCATTGTGCTTCCCGAGCCCAGTGTCAGTGACGGTGAACTGAAGATCGGTCGCGGTGCGTTGTACAACAGCAGCCTGGTGTTCGGCAGCGATGGCCGGCCGATCGGCCAGCCACAACGCCAACGACATCCGGTGTTTGAACAGCGCGACGTGCTTGGGGCCGACCGCCCGACCGCTGTCCAAGTCATCAACACCCCCGCCGGGCGCCTGGGCGTGCTGATCGGCAGCGACAGTTGGTACCCGCTCCATTACCGGCAACTCAACGACCAGGGCGCGCAACTGATTGCGGTGCCCGCCTTCATCATCGGTCGCGATACGTGGGACAAACCCTGGAGCGGTTATAAAGGCCTGTCCACGCCGAGCGAGGTGAGCCTCAAGCCGGGTGAAGTGAGCGAGGGCCAAGCCTGGCATCGCCTGACACTGACCGGCCAATTGCCCATCAGCCAGGCCCGGGGCGGCGTCAGCGTGTTCCTGCGGGGCCAGTTCTGGGACAGCGGCAGCGCCGGCCAGAGTTTCATCAGCCACAACGGCCAACACTTCCCCGATGGCAACGCCCGTGGCGCCCGCCTGCTGAACCTCTGGCTGTGAACATGAAACCGCAGCCGATGCGCCTGGGCGACCTGTCTGTGGGCTTCGTCCATAGCCTGGCTGACGCCGTCGCCAGCCATGGGCAAGACCCTCAACCTCTGCTTGAACAGTACGGTCTCGATGCCGCGCGCCTGGCCGAGCCCGGGGCACGATTGTCGATCCCGCGCTACATGCGTCTGGGCCACGCCGCGATTCAACAAACCCAGGACCCGGCCTTGGGCCTGCGCATGGGCCAACTCGGCCGCTTGAGCCAGGCCGGGTTGGCGGGCGTTACCGCGGCCCAGGCGCCAACCGTGCGCGAGGCCGCCCGCTGCATGATCCGCTTCGAGCCGCTGTATGGCTCCAACTATCGCGGCCAATCGAGTTTCCATGAAGATGCCCGAGGCGCTTGGCTACGGTTCTATTCCATCAGCCCGTATAACGCCTACAACCGCTTTGTCGTGGACTCGATCATTGCCGGCTGGCTTGCGCAACTGTCCAGCGTCAGCGGCATCGCGCTGCGGCCAGAACGCATCGAAATCGAATTCGAGGCGCCGGCCTACCTGGAGGCCTACCGCACGCTCGGTGACTGCCCGATCCAATTTGGCGCCGAACAGAATCAACTGCGCCTGGGCCTGGACAGCCTCGCCCAGCGCAACCCACAGCATTGCCCCAGCACCTGGCACCATCTGCTTCAGTTGTGTGAATGGGAACTGGAACAACTGACCCGCACCCGCAGCCTGCGCGAGCGCATCATCCAATTGCTGGGACCGTTGCTCAACGGCGGCCGGGAACCCGACCTGGAAGAAGTGGCGGCTCGCCTGAAGCTGCCGACCTGGACCCTGCGTCGCAAGCTGGCCGAGGAAGGCACGCAGTTTCGCGCCATCCTCAACGACACCCGCCGCGACCTGGCCATGACCTACATACGCGATACCGAACTGGCGTTCGGCGAAATCGCTTATCTATTGGGATTCGCCTCAGCCGAGGCATTTCAACGAGCCTTCAAGCGCTGGAACAACCAGACGCCCGGAGAGTTTCGTCGTAGTCACCGAGGGGTTTGAGCTTCAAGAACCTGGCTTGGCGCTTACCACTTGCAGCGTGTCGCGATCCTCACAACTCCGTCGCATCTTCGGCGGGTTCCAACGGGTCCAGTTCATACGCCTGGTATTCCAGCAGCTCTTCCTGATAATCATCCATTACGTGTCCTTCCCCTGTCATTGAGACCAATGCCTTATGGCGCTGGCATCAGCATAAAGCTGCTTTATGAACAAAACATGAAGCAAAGGCTTCATGAATTAAACGTAGCACAGGGCCGGGAAATTACCGTGTGAAGTGTGACAGGGCGTTACTCCCTGCCACTGGACCTCAGGATGTCGGAAGCGGCTGGATCGGCTCGGTCGGGGCCGGTAACGAGCTGGACGGTGGTGGTGTAACGGTTTCCGTCGTCGGCGCAGACTCGAACGACTCAGGCGCAATCGGCGCGGGTTCGCTCGGCGGTGCGACGGGCTCCGAGACCGTGGGAGTGGTTTCGACGGGGGCCGGCGCGGCCTCTTCCACCGGGGTGGCTGGCGCAGGGGCAACGGGCTCCGGCGCAGGCGCTGGAGCAGGCATCAGGGTGGCCGGTTCGACCTTGGATTCCGGAATGCCCAGTTCAGTTTTCGGTTTCTCGGCGTTGTCGGCCGCTTTCTTCGCCTCGGGAGGCAGGAACAGCTCCACCAGGGCAAAGAAGCGCTCATAGAACTTGGCCGCCGACACGGTTTCGCTGGCGACCTTGACCATCGAGTCATCCGAGGAGCCGATCGGCATCGATACCGAACCCAACACGCCCACGCCCAGGCTGGCGGAGTTGTTGGTCTTCTTAAGGGCATAACGGTCCTGCAAGGCGTTGGCGAACATCGTCGCACGGTGGCCAGTACCGCCGTCTTCGGCACAGACCAGGTTGAAGCTGATCTCCATGTGGGTGTCGCCGGTCTGCTGGAAACTCTTGTGACCGCTGACCAGCTTCGGATCGCTGCTGGTGATGATGTAGCCCTGGCTGAGCAACGCCCGACGCCCGGCCTCGCAGGTCGCCGCGTCGCTCACTGGATAAGTGCGCGAAAACGTGCCGGAGTCGTCGAAGTTCTCGTGCTCGTAAATGGCGGCTTTCTTCGACGAGCAACCGGCTGCGGCGGCCAGCACCAGTGCAAGCCCGACGGTGCGCATGGGAAATGATTTGAACATTGAACATCCTGAGAAAAACGGTCCGGGGCGTATTGTGCAACAGAACGCGACCTGGCAGCGTGGCTAATCTTGTTTCAAGGGGGTTACAAGTTTACTGGGGGTTGTTTGCAGGAAAAAGACGCCAACCGGATAGATCGACGAACACCCGCTTTCCAGGCAACAAGCAGATACAAAAACCCTGGTGTTTTGGCCTAATGCGGTTCTCTTGAGCGGTTAATGAAGATTTTTTTATTCCGTTTCTGGAGGCGTGGTTAGGTGTGTATATCCATTGCTGCGGTAACGGCGGCTTATGGTTCCGCTCTTACAGCGGGTCACTTTTGGAAAAGCCGGGAGCCGGACCAGCCAAAAGTAACCAAAAACGCTTTGCCCCACCACTCGGCACCTCGCTTAGGCTCGGTGTGCCCTCACTGCGCAATGCCTGCGTTCGGCCAGCGTGGTTTAACGGGGCGCCCCAGATCAAAAGCCGAAGCGAGGCGGCCTGACAGCCGGCCTGGTTCTTGGTGGGACCGCGTTTCCCCTGTGGGAGCGAGCCTGCTCGCGATGACGTCGGCACATCCAACATCATTGCAACTAAACCACCGCTATCGCGAGCAAGCTCGCTCCCACAGTGAGCTTGCGGTGTTCACAACATCTGCACACAACACAAAAACCTGTGGGAGCGAGCCTGCTCGCGATGACGTCGGCAAATCCAACATCATCGTTGACTGGAACACCGCATTCGCGAGCAAGCTTTGCTCCCACAGATCTAATGGGTGTACGACCGGGAGAGCCAGGTCGGCTGTTAGGCCGCCTCGCAGTGGACGTTGATCTCGGGCGCCCGTTAACCACGCTGGCTGAACGAAGGTGTTGCGCAGTGGGCAACCCGGCATGGATGCCGAGCCTAGGCGAGGCACCGAGTGGTGGGGCATGAGCGTTTTGCTTACTTTTGACTGGGCCGGCTCCCGGGCTTCTCTAAAGTGAGCCGCTGTAAGAGCGGAACCGCCAGTGGCCATCACCGAAGAAACGGATATACACCCAAAACCCAAGCCAAAAAAAACGACGCTTCTCCATTTCTGAAAGAAGCGCCGTTTTTTTCTAACTGAACAGCATCACAACCAGGTTTGAAAAAGCATCAAGCAATTAGAAACGCTTGATCTCCGCCTGGCTCTCCAACTGCTTGCGATACGCCGCAAAGTCCTGCTGACCAACACGGGACGCGAGGTAGCGGCGATATTCCGCCTTCTCTTCGTCAGTCGGTGCCGCTGCTTCGTTCACGCCATTCAAACGCACGACCATCAGGCTGCCATCAGGCAAGGTCACGCTGGTGAACGTCGGCTTGTCCTTGGACTCAGGCTTAGGCATGCGGAACAGTGCTTGCAGCACCGCCGGATCGATGCCTTCCTGGTTGCGGGTTGCCGCCTGGGTGGCTTTCCAGCCTTGGCCACCGACCGGCTTGTCCAGTGCAGCCTTGCCATCGCGCAGGCCGGCAATCAGCTCGTCGGCCCGGGTCTTGGCTGCCGCGCTGGCATGTTCCTTGGTCAATTGAGCACGAATCGGCCCTGCCACGCTTTCCAGCGGCAGTTGCTCAGGCTTGCGGTGCTCCTTGGCACGCAGCACCACGACGGTTTCCGGGTCCAGCTCGATGGCGGTGCTGTTGGCACCCTCATCCAGCACTTCCGGACTGAACGCAGCAGTAACGACCGCACGATTGGCCGCAATCCCTTCGCCGCCTTCACGACCGAAAGGGGCCGATGTGTGGACGGTCAGCTTCAGGTCCTGGGCCGGTTGCGCCAGGTCGGACGCTTCGAACGAGGCATCTTCCAGTTGCTTGGTCGCCTCAACGAAACGCTGCTCCACCTGCTGAGTCTTCAGCTCGCGGGTCAGTTTGTCCTTGAGGCTGGCAAATGTAGGCACTTCAGGCGCTTCGACACCCAGTAGCTTGATCAGGTGCAGACCGAAATCGGTGCGTACCGGTGCCGAGACCTGGTCCTTGTTCAGGGCATACAAGGCCTTTTCGAATTCCGGATCGTAGACGCCAGGGCCTGCGTAACCCAGATCGCCGCCGTTGTTAGCCGAACCCGGGTCCTGGGAAAACTCCTTCGCCAACGCTTCAAACGACTCGCCTTTGGCCAAGCGAGCCTGGATCTCTTCGATCTTCGTCTTGGCCTGGGCTTCGGTCACCTTGTCGTTCACTTCGATCAGGATGTGCGCAGCCCGACGTTGTTCGGACAGGTTGGCGATTTCTTTTTGATAGGCCGCCTGCAAGTCTTCGTCCTTGACGCTGACCTGATCGAAGAAAGAGGCCTTCTTCAGTTCGAGGTAATCGATGACCACCTGGTCAGGCGTCATGAATTCCTTGGCGTGCTGGTCGTAGTAAGCCTTGACCTCATCATCGGTCAGCTTGACGGAGGCAGGGTCAGCCTTGATGTTCAAGGTGGCGAAATCACGCGTCTGTTTTTCCAGGCGTGCAAATGCCAACACTTGGGCATCGGTGACGAAACCGCTGCCTGCCAGGCCAGCGCGCAACTGACCGATCAGCATTTCCTGAGCCAGCATCTGGCGGAACTGCATACGGCCATAACCCAGCTGACGGATCACCTGATCGAAACGCTCTGGGCTGAATTTGCCATCGACCTGGAACTCAGGCGTCTGCAGGATCACTTGATCAAGCGCAGCTTCGGAGAAAGCGAATTTCGCATCGTGTGCGCCTTGCAGCAACAACTTGCGGTCGATCAGGCCCTTGAGCGCCGAATCACGCAGCATTTTTTCGTCCAGCAAGGAGGCGTCGAAATCCTTGCCCAGCTGTTGCATGAGCTGACGGCGTTGCATGTCGACCGCCTGGCTCAGCTCGTTCTGGCTGATGTTTTCGCCGTTGACCTTGGCCGCTTCGTTGCTGTTGGTAGTGGCTTTGAAAATGGCATCGAAACCGGTCAACGCCATCAATGCGACGATGACTCCGATGATGGTCTTGGCAATCCAGCCTTGTGAATTGTCCCTGATATTCTGCAGCATGCGTCCCCCAGAAACGGTTGAACTTCAAATTTAGGCAACCGTGGAGCGTGGGTAGAATCCGGATAGAAGAAAGGCGCATCCGAGGATGCGCCTTCTCGTAACTGGCGGAGCGGACCGGGCTCTAACCTGCAAGCCCTGGTGTGCCAGACCGGTTGCAACCGGCCGTATTACCGCTCCGCTGCCAAGCCAGGCATGACCCCGACCCGGATAAACTCAACGAAACCTTAGTTAACGGCTTCTTTCAGTGCTTTACCAGCTTTGAAGCCTGGCTTTTTGGCAGCAGCGATTTCCAGCGTCTTACCGGTCTGCGGGTTGCGACCGATACGAGCAGGACGATCGGTCACGGAGAAGGTACCGAAACCAACCAGAACAACGGAGTCGCCAGCCTTCAGAGCGCCAGTGACGGATTCGATTACAGCGTCCAGCGCACGGCCAGCAGCAGCTTTCGGGATATCAGCGGATGCAGCGATAGCATCAATCAGTTCCGACTTGTTCACTCTAAGTCCCCTTATATCTATTTGAGATGATTCTAAGTTTTTTTGGTGAAAGCAAAAACGAGTGCTGAATGGCCTGCAGACACTTAAGAGCCGCTTTATAACAAGGGCTCTAAAAAACTGTCAAGGAAGCCCCCCAGGCAAATGCGTATTAATGCGTGCTAATTCTTTCCTTAGAGTCAGACTCTCGCTTTTCTTCCTTCGCGACAATCTCCGGAGCCACATCCGGCAAGGGCTCCGGCGCGTATTGCAGCGCAATTTGCAGGACCTCGTCAATCCATTTAACGGGTTTGATCTGAAGATCTTGCTTGATGTTGTCAGGAATTTCCTTCAGGTCGCGGACATTCTCTTCGGGAATGATCACGATCTTGATCCCGCCACGGTGTGCCGCCAGCAGTTTTTCCTTCAGGCCGCCAATCGCCAGGACCTGGCCACGCAGCGTGATTTCACCCGTCATGGCGACGTCGGCGCGCACCGGAATACCGGTCAATGCCGAAACCAGGGCCGTGCACATGCCTACACCAGCGCTTGGGCCGTCCTTGGGCGTAGCCCCTTCAGGCATGTGGATATGCGTGTCGCGCTTCTCATGAAAGTCCAGGGGAATACCCAGGCTCCGGGCGCGACTGCGAACCACCGTCAGCGCAGCGGTGATCGATTCGACCATCACGTCGCCCAGGGAACCGGTCTTGATCAGTTGACCCTTGCCCGGCACCACGGCCGCTTCGATGGTCAACAACTCACCACCGACCTGGGTCCAGGCCAGGCCAGTCACCTGGCCGATCTGGTCCTGTTGCTCGGCGAGGCCGTAGCGGAACTTGCGTACGCCCAGGAAGTGCTCCAGCAGGTCTGCAGTGACCTTGACCGCGAAGCGTTTTTCCAGCGCATGTTCCTTGACCGCCTTGCGGCAGACCTTGGCAATCTGCCGTTCCAGGCCACGCACACCGGCTTCGCGGGTGTAGTAGCGGATGATGTCGCGAATCGCTTCCTCGTCGAACTCCAGCTCGCCTTTTTTCAGGCCGTTGGCCTGGATCTGCTTGGGCGAAAGGTATTTCACGGCGATGTTGATCTTCTCGTCCTCGGTGTAACCCGGCAGACGAATCACCTCCATCCGGTCCAGCAACGCTGGCGGAATATTCATGGAGTTGGAGGTGCAAAGGAACATCACGTCCGACAGGTCGTAATCGACCTCCAGGTAGTGATCGTTGAAGTTATGATTCTGCTCAGGATCGAGGACTTCGAGCAACGCAGAGGCTGGATCGCCGCGCATGTCGCTACCCATCTTGTCGATTTCGTCCAAAAGAAACAGCGGATTGCGCACGCCGACCTTTGTCATCTTTTGAATCAATCTTCCTGGCATCGAACCGATGTAGGTACGGCGATGCCCCCGAATTTCCGCCTCATCGCGCACGCCGCCAAGGGCCATGCGTACGAATTTGCGGTTGGTGGCGTGGGCAATCGACTCCGCAAGGGAGGTTTTACCGACCCCTGGAGGACCAACCAGGCACAGGACCGGACCACGAATCTTCTTCACGCGCTTCTGCACGGCGAGGTATTCAAGGATGCGTTCCTTGACCTCTTCCAGGCCGTAATGATCGGCGTCGAGGATGTCTTCGGCACGCGCCAGATCCAGACGCACCTTGCTCTGGGCTTTCCAAGGCACCTGGACCAACCAGTCGATGTAGGAGCGCACCACGGTGGCCTCGGCAGACATAGGCGACATTTGCTTGAGCTTGTTCAGCTCAGCCTGGGCCTTGGTCAGTGCATCCTTGGGCAAGCCGGCGGCATCGATGCGTTTTTTCAGCTCTTCGATTTCGTTGTGACCTTCGTCACCATCGCCCAGCTCTTTCTGAATGGCCTTCATCTGCTCATTCAGGTAGTACTCGCGCTGGCTGCGCTCCATCTGCTTCTTGACGCGACCGCGAATGCGTTTCTCGACCTGCAACAGATCGATTTCGCCGTCGAGCAGTGCCAGCACGTGTTCGACACGGGCCGACAAATCAATGATTTCGAGAATTTCCTGCTTCTGCTCGATCTTGAGGGCCATGTGGGCCGCCATCGTATCGACCAGCCGCCCAGGCTCATCGATGCTGTTAAGCGACGACAGGACCTCTGCAGGCACCTTCTTGCCCAGTTGCACGTATTGTTCGAACTGCGACAGCAGGCTGCGGACAAATACCTCTGACTCACGCTCGGGCGCATCGACCTCTTCGATCAGCGACACCTCGGCCCGGCAATGGCCGTCCACTTCGCTGAAACGTTCGATAGCACCACGCTGCTCGCCTTCGACCAGGACCTTGACGGTGCCGTCGGGCAGCTTGAGCAATTGCAGAACCGTTGCAATCGTACCTACGCGATACAGTGCGTCTTCGCCGGGATCATCGTCGGCTGGGTTTCTCTGAGCCAGCAGAAGAATCTGCTTGTCACCCGTCATCGCAGCCTCAAGGGCTTCGATGGACTTTTCGCGCCCCACGAACAGCGGGATAACCATGTGCGGATACACCACGACATCGCGCAATGGCAGGAGAGGCAATTCGATGGTTGTCTTCATGATTTCGCCTCTACGGCGGCCCTAGGGCCGGAAACAGATGGAAGTAAGCTTGAAACCAAGATGGGGGCAGCCTCGAAAAAAAACAAGCGCTAAGACACGTCTAAAACGCGCAAAAAGCAAAGGGGCCCGAAGGCCCCTTCTTTGTTCCGGCAGCGGGACGCTTAAGCGTCCGGTGCGGCCTTGGCAGCCGGCTCATTGTTTTCATAGATATACAATGGCTTGGACTTGCCTTCTATGACGCTTTCATCGATCACGACTTTACTCACCTCGGACTGCGAGGGGATCTCGTACATCGTGTCGAGCAATACACCTTCGAGGATCGAGCGCAATCCACGGGCACCGGTCTTACGTTCCAGGGCACGTTTTGCGACCGATTTCAGCGCGTCGGAACGGAATTCCAGGTCTACACCTTCCATTTCGAACAGCTTGGCATACTGCTTGGTCAGGGCGTTTTTCGGCTCGGTCAGGATCTGCATCAACGCTGCTTCATCCAACTCGTCCAGCGTCGCCAGGACCGGCAGGCGACCGACGAATTCCGGGATCAGACCGAACTTGACCAAATCGTCAGGCTCGACTTCACGCAGGGATTCACCGACTTTCTTGCCTTCTTCCTTGCTGCGCACTTCGGCGTTGAAACCAATGCCACCACGGGTGGAACGGTTTTGAATAACCTTTTCCAGGCCGGAGAACGCACCACCGCAGATGAACAGGATGTTACGGGTGTCGACTTGCAGGAATTCCTGCTGCGGATGCTTGCGACCACCTTGGGGTGGAACGGAAGCGACCGTACCTTCGATCAACTTGAGCAAGGCCTGCTGCACGCCCTCCCCGGAAACATCCCGGGTGATGGACGGGTTGTCGGACTTGCGGGAAATCTTGTCGATTTCGTCGATGTAGACAATGCCCATCTGGGCCTTTTCCACATCGTAGTCGCACTTCTGCAACAACTTCTGAATGATGTTCTCGACGTCTTCACCTACATAACCCGCCTCGGTGAGGGTGGTTGCGTCGGCGATGGTGAACGGAACGTTCAGCAAGCGGGCCAGGGTTTCGGCAAGCAAGGTCTTACCCGAGCCTGTCGGGCCGATCAGCAGGATGTTGCTCTTGCCGAGTTCGACGTCGTCATTCTTCTTGTCACGCTGGTTCAGGCGCTTGTAGTGGTTGTACACCGCTACGGCCAGTACCTTTTTCGCACGTTCCTGACCAATCACATACTGATCAAGGATGCCGCTGATTTCTTTAGGCGAAGGCAATTTATGCGCGCTGCTCTCGGCCTGGGCTTCCTGCACCTCCTCGCGGATGATGTCATTGCACAGGTCGACGCACTCGTCGCAAATGAAGACCGAGGGGCCGGCAATCAATTTGCGCACTTCATGCTGGCTTTTGCCACAGAAGGAGCAATAAAGCAGTTTGCCGTTGTCCTCGCCGTTGCGGGTGTCAGTCATTCGATCGATCCAAATCCGATAGGCTTGCAACACAAGATGAAGGCAATTGCGGGCTTTTTCAAGCCCGCAGGTGATCGGACCTGCCGATCAACCTCATTTTGAGCGGCTTATTTTAAGCGGGGCGCTGGTTGATCACTTCATCGATCAGGCCATATTCACGTGCGGCTTCAGCGCTCATGAAATTGTCGCGGTTGGTATCGCGCTCGATTTCTTCCAGCGTGCGCCCGCTGTGCTTGGCCATCAAGGTATTGAGGCGCTCGCGAATGAAGAGGATTTCCTTGGCATGGATTTCGATATCCGATGCCTGGCCCTGGAAACCGCCCAGTGGCTGGTGAATCATCACGCGCGAGTTCGGCAGGCAGTAACGCTTGCCATGGGCACCAGCTGTCAGCAAAAACGCACCCATGCTGCACGCCTGACCGATACAGGTCGTCGAAACGTTAGGCTTGATGAACTGCATGGTGTCGTAGATCGACATGCCCGCCGTCACCGAACCGCCAGGGGAGTTGATATAGAGATGGATATCCTTGTCCGGGTTTTCGGCTTCAAGGAACAACAGTTGCGCACAGATCAGGTTGGCCATGTAGTCCTCTACCGGGCCCACCAGAAAGATGACGCGTTCCTTGAGCAGACGCGAGTAGATGTCATAGGCACGTTCGCCGCGGGCGGACTGCTCGATAACCATCGGGACCAGGCCGCCTGCGGCCTGGATGTCAGAGCTCTGCTGATAAAAAGAATTGCGGGACATGTCTCGCAGTCACTCCCAAATAGTTATGTCTTGAATACGCATAAGCCAGCGCGAAGGCTGGCTTATGGGTGTTTGTTCTTACCGCAGAACCATCAATCGGCTTGTGGAGCTTCCACCGGCTTGACCGCTTCTTCGTAAGAGACCGCTTTATCGGTCACGCTAGCTTTCTGCAGAACAGTATCCACAACTTGTTCTTCCAGCACAACCGAACGGACTTCGTTCAGTTGCTGGTCGTTCTTGTAGTACCAGGACACGACTTGCTCAGGCTCTTGATAGGCCGAGGCCATTTCCTGGATCAGCTCGCGAACGCGGGCTTCGTCAGGCTTGAGCTCGAACTGCTTGACCACTTCGGCGACGATCAGGCCCAGTACGACGCGGCGCTTGGCTTGTTCTTCGAACAATTCGGCAGGCAGCTGGTCCGGCTTGATGTTGCCACCGAACTGCTGAACAGCCTGCACGCGCAGACGGTTCACTTCGTTGTCCAGCAAAGCCTTTGGCACTTCGATCGGGTTGGAGGCCAGCAGACCGTCCATGACCTGGTTCTTGACCTTGGACTTGATGGCCTGGCGCAGCTCACGCTCCATGTTCTTGCGAACTTCGGTGCGGAAACCTTCCAGACCGGTTTCCTTGATGCCGAACTGGGCGAAGAACTCTTCGTTCAGCTCAGGCAGTTTCGGCTCGGAAACAGTGTTGACGGTCACGGTGAACTCGGCGGCTTTGCCAGCCAGGTCCAGGTTCTGGTAATCCTCAGGGAAGGTCACGTTCAGAACGCGCTCTTCACCGGCCTTGGCGCCAACCAGGCCGTCTTCGAAGCCAGGGATCATGCGACCGGAGCCCAGCACCAGCTGGGTAGCCTTGGCGGAACCGCCCGCGAACACTTCACCGTCGACCTTGCCGACGAAATCGATGTTCAGTTGATCTTCGTTCTGGGCAGCACGCTCAGTCACTTCGAAACGGGTGTTCTGCTTGCGCAGGATGTCCAGCATCTTGTCCAGGTCGGCATCCGACACGTCAGCGCTCAGGCGCTCGACGGCGATGGATTCGAAACCGGCAACCGTGAACTCAGGGAACACTTCGAACGTGGCGACGAACTCCAGGTCCTTGCCTTTTTCCAGCACTTTAGGCTCGACGGACGGAGCGCCGGCCGGGTTCAGCTTCTGCTCGACGACCGCTTCGTAGAACGAAGACTGGATCACGTCGCCCACGGCTTCCTGACGCGCATCAGCTTCGTAACGCTGACGGATCACGCTCATTGGCACTTTGCCTGGGCGGAAACCTGGGATTTTGGCCTTTTGGGCAGTCTGCTGCAGACGCTTGTTGACCTGAGTCTCGATGCGCTCAGCCGGCACGGTGATGCTCATGCGGCGCTCAAGAGCAGAAGTATTTTCAACAGAAACTTGCATGGATATTCCTCGTTGCACAGACGTTGGCCGGGCGTTTCCGACCCCAGAATCAAGGGCATGCATTCTAGTAGGTCAAACTCAAGAAGTCACCCTACTGAAAACGCGCTGGAAACAGGCGCCGGATTTAGGACGGGGCAAACGGTCATGCCCCACCCGGATTGCAAATACAGTCGATTCAGCCCAGGGCTCTGCGCCAACGCTTCTATATATAGAAGCAGCTTGCCCGATCGCGCGACGCCCGCCCCTACAAAGGGACCGACGGACATGTCACGCATCATCACGAAACACATTCGCGAAGAACTGACCGCTACGCGCAGCGCCAAAAAACCGTACCGACGCCAAACACAGAACCATGGAAAACAAAAACGGCGCAGCCCTTTTCAGGTACTGCGCCGTTTTCTGCTATTTAAATAGCGACTTGTATGGTGCGGACGGAGAGACTCGAACTCTCACACCTTGCGGCGCTGGAACCTAAATCCAGTGTGTCTACCAATTCCACCACATCCGCGTATCAAGCTTTTAAAGCAAAGGCGCCAGATTGTTAGATCTGGCGCCTTTCTAGAATATGGGGTGGACGATGGGGATCGAACCCACGACAACGGGAGTCACAATCCCGTGCTCTACCAACTGAGCTACGCCCACCATATTGCCTTGTTGCCTTACTTGTGCCAAAGCTGCCTAATTGGCGCACCCGGCAGGACTCGAACCTGCGACCATCCGCTTAGAAGGCGGATGCTCTATCCAGCTGAGCTACGGGCGCCTTTTTAATCTGTATTCTTGGACGATTACAAACTAAGTGCTTTCAGTTTTGCCGAGTTGAAACAACCAACTCTGCTCCACCTTCTTAACCAGTGCTAGGCTGTGCCCGACAAGTGCGACGAATGTTATAGACGGCCTGATAGGTCGTCAACTCTTTTTTAAAAAAAATTCATTTAATTAAAGGGGTTAGGGGAATTTGCAGACCAAGCGCCTTTGCCCTCACGCCCCGGCATGCGAGAATGCGTTCTCTTTTTTTCCCCTCTCGATGGTTAACCACGCGCAATGACTGCACAACTTATCGACGGCAAATCGATCGCCGCCAGCCTGCGCCAGCAGATCGCCCAACGAGTCACCGAGCGCCGCGAGCAAGGCCTGCGCACGCCCGGCCTTGCGGTGATCCTGGTCGGCAGCGATCCTGCCTCTCAGGTTTATGTCTCGCACAAGCGTAAAGACTGTGAAGAGGTCGGCTTCCTTTCCCAGGCCTACGACCTGCCTTCCGAAACCACCCAGCAAGCGTTGGCCGATCTGATCGATCGCCTGAACGATGACCCGAACATCGATGGCGTTCTGCTCCAGCTGCCGCTGCCTGAACACCTCGACGCCTCCAAGCTGTTGGAGCGTATCCGCCCGGACAAAGACGTCGATGGCTTCCATCCTTATAACGTCGGTCGCCTGGCCCAGCGCATCCCGTTGCTTCGTCCCTGCACCCCTAAAGGCATCATGACGCTGCTGGAAAGCACTGGCGTGGACCTGTATGGCCTCGACGCCGTAGTAGTGGGTGCGTCCAACATCGTTGGTCGTCCAATGGCCATGGAGCTGCTGCTGGCCGGCTGCACCGTGACCGTGACCCATCGTTTCACCAAGGATCTGGCTGGCCATGTCGGCCGCGCGGACCTGGTGGTGGTGGCCGCGGGCAAACCCGGCCTGGTACGGGGCGAGTGGATCAAGGAAGGCGCCATCGTCATCGACGTGGGCATCAATCGCCAGGAAGATGGCAAGCTGGTGGGCGACGTGGTCTACGAGACCGCCCTGCCCCGCGCCGGCTGGATCACGCCGGTACCCGGCGGCGTAGGCCCGATGACCCGCGCCTGCCTGCTGGAAAACACGTTGTACGCGGCTGAAACGCTGCACAGCTGATACGCGTCAACAAAAAACCTGTGGGAGCGAGCTTGCTCGCGATAGCGATGGACCAGCCAACATCCAGTTGACTGACACACCGCTATCGCGAGCACGCTCGCTCCCACAGATGTTTCTGGCGACCGGACTTTAGTCGCCAGATTACAAATTTTTCAGATTCGTTTCGCCAAAATCCCCCTCCATGAAACTTTATTTATTCACAAGCCTTGGCGATACAGGCATATAGCGCTGCTGTCGCCCATACTCCTAAAATGCGACGTTTTTTTTTAAAAGTCGTTGCTCAACGGCACCTTCAACTCTATCGAGCCTACTCGCGTGAAAATCCGTCTTTCGATCATCAGCCTGTTCATCGCTTTCACAGGCAGCTTTATCACGCAGAATGTCGCTGCACAGGAAACCATCGCAGCCCCACGGGATACGGCCAAGCTGCAAGTCGCCTCGGGCAGCGCGATGTTGCTGGACCTGCAGACGGATAAAGTCGTTTATTCGAGCAACCCGGACGTGGTGGTGCCCATCGCGTCGGTGACCAAGTTGATGACCGGCCTGATCGTGCTGGATGCCAAACAGAACCTGGATGAGTACATCTCCATCACCATCGCCAACACCCCTGAGATGAAGGGCGTGTTTTCCCGGGTCAAGCTCAACAGCGAGCTGTCGCGCCGGGACGTGCTGCTGATCGCCCTGATGTCTTCGGAAAACCGCGCCGCCGCCAGCCTCGCCCACCACTATCCAGGTGGCTATGCCGCGTTCATTGCCGCCATGAACGCCAAGGCGAAGGCGCTGGGCATGACCAGCACCCATTACGTCGAACCGACGGGCCTGTCGATCCACAACGTCTCGACCGCCAGGGACCTGACCAAGCTGCTGATCGCCGCTCGCAAGTATCCATTGCTGAGCGAACTGAGCACCACCAAGGAAAAGACCGTTACCTTCCGCAAGCCTGTGTATAGCCTGGGCTTTCGCAACACTGACCACTTGATCCACAAGGCCAACTGGGATATCCAGTTGACCAAGACCGGTTTCACCAACGAGGCCGGCCACTGCCTGGTGCTGGTGACGAAGATGGGCAATCGCCCGATGGCACTGGTGATCCTCGATGCATTCGGCAAGTTCACGCACTTCGCCGATGCCAGCCGGATTCGTAGCTGGGTCGAGACCGGAAAAAGCACCGACGTGCCGTCAGTGGCCCTGCAATACAAGGCTGCCAAGAATCTCAAGAGCCGCCAGAGTGGTGTGGTGGAAGCTTCCAAGTAATCCGCGAACCCTAAAAGCCCTGACTCGTCGTAATGCTGTTCACTTAGAAAAAGCGGCGCTTCTTTCAGAAATGGGAAGCGCCGTTTTTTTTGTTTTTTGCGGTACTTGTTTTGGTGTGTATATCCGTTGCTGCGGTAACGGCGGCTTAGGGTTCCGCTCTTACAGCGGGTCACTTTTGGAAAGAGCGCCAAAAGTAACCAAAAACGCTCTGCCCCACCACTCGGTGCCTCGCCTAGGCTCGGCATGCCTGAACGAAGGCATTGCTCCGTGGGCCGCCGCGAAGGGCCATCCATGGCCCAGCGCGGCTACCTCGGCATCCGTGCCGAGGTGCCCACTGCGCAATACCTTCGTTCAGCCAGCGTGGTTAACGGGGCGCCCGAGATCAACGTCCACTGCGAGGCGGCCTTATAGCCGACCTGGTTCTTGGTGGGACCGCGTTTTTCCTGTGGGAGCGGGCTTGCTCGCGAAGGCGGAGTGTCAGTTTGCGGTGATGTTGGATGTGCCGGCGTCATCGCGAGCAAGCTCGCTCCCACAGTGGTTCTGTGTGGGACATAAATTTTGTGTTCACCGGAGATCCAGTGTGGGAGCGAGCTTGCTCGCGATAGCGGTGGCTCAGCCACACAGATGCCGGCATGAGCCCCGCTCTTGCTCTTGCTCTTGCTGTTGCTGTTGCTGTTGCTGTTGCTTTGGATCTTGATCTGGACGCCCCGTTAAACCACGCTGGCCGAACGCAGGCATTGCGCAGTGGGCATCCCGGCATGGATGCCGGGATAGCCGCGCTGGGCCATGGATGGCCCTTCGCGGCGGCCCACGGAGCAATGCCGGAGTGAGGGCATGC
>NZ_JBFREY010000045.1:0-33945 GCF_052114545.1 Pseudomonas sp. KB_12
TGTGCGTGAGCGCGCCGTGTTCGTCCTGGCGGCTGAGTAAACGCCCCAGGGCGTCGTAGGAAAAACACCGGCGACTGCCGTCGGGCAGGATCTCTTCGGTCAGTTGGCCCAGGCGACTCCAGGTGAAGCGATGTTCGCCGCCGTCCGGGTCATACGTCGCCAGCAGTTGCCCGTGGGCGTCGTAGGCATATTCCGTGCGCCGGCCGTCCGGATCGATGAGGACGATCACCTCGCCGCGGGCATTGCGCCGGTAGCTCCACACGGCCTTGCCGCGCGCACGGCGGTGCAGGAAACCGTTGCGGTATTCGTAGGACGTCGGCGTCTCGTCCGGGGGAAGCAGCGCCACCAGCCGTCCGACGTCGTCGTAGCGGTATTCGGTCACGGCGCCCAGCGGGTCCTGCTCGGCGATCAAGCGACCTTGTTCGTCGTAGGCCTTGAGGTGCTCGCCGCCGTCGGGCTCGACCTTGCGCACCAGCCGCGCCCGCTCGTCGTGGACATACACCTCCTGGCTGCCATCCAGGTGCCGGACCGTGACGCTGCCGTCTTCGCCCCAGGTGTAGCGGCTGTCCATCTGTGCAAACGAAGCCCAATGCCGTACGCAGCGGGACGCCGGCCCGACGCCTTGCCACTCCCAGTAGAAGCTCGCCCCGCCGGCCAGTTGTCGCTGGAGGATGACGTGTTGGTCGTCGTAGTCGTAGCGTTCGCTTTCACCTGCGGCATTGGTCGCTTCGATCAGTCGGAAACGTCCGTCGTAGCGGTAGGAAACCAGCGTCTGTTCAGTCCGCCAGGCTTCGTCGAGGGTGATGGCCGGGTGGAAGCTCTGGTAGTCGACGGCGATCAGGTGGCGCTGCTCGTAACGCAGGCGCAGGGCGCGCCCGGCGCCGTTGTCCAAACGGCAGATGTCGCCATGGATGTTGCGCTGGAGGGTCAGTCGGTTGTCGTAGCGGTCGCTGAGGGCGCTCAGGTGGCCGTCGCGAAAGTGCAGAAATGCTGCGTTTTCGCCGGGCTGGGCGACGATCAGTTCGTCCGCCTCAGTGCCCAGGTAGATCGCCGCGCGGGCCAGGCTGTTGTGGATCGCCGGACGCTGGGCGCTGGGCAGTGGGAAGGTCGTGCGGCGGTTTTCCTGGTCGACCCAGGTGACCTGCTCGCCGTCGAGTTCCAAGCGATGGGCCAGGGCATGGCTCCAACCACGCCCGAGGCCGACATCCAGGTCGGCGGCGCTGGTGCGGTATAAACGGGTGAAGACAAACGGCAAGCGGCCATCGAGGGTGCCGTCGTCGAGGGTCAGCAGTTCTTCGCCGGTGACCATCGACACCGAGCAGCCGCTGGTCTGGGTCTGGGACGCGGTATCGACGGGGTCGCCGTTGGGGTTTTTCGACTGGGCGGGGGCGTCGTCGTGGGGTTCGTGTTTTTTCAGCGTGGTGTTGCGCTGCGCATCCCAGCGCAGTTGCATCCGGCCCTTTTTCACGCCAGCCGCGATACCGCGTGCCGCCACGGTTTTGTAGCGATCCACGTAGGTCATGAAGCCGTTGACCACCGCGAAGATCGCACGGATAAAACGCTGCATGGCGTTCAGCAGGGTTGCACCGTGCCTGGCCAACCGCATCGACAGGTAGGCAATCCCGGCCCCTGCCCCGGCAAAGGTCAAGACCACACCGATCAGCAAGTCGATTACCAGTTGCACCGCCACGGTCGAGAGCCCTTTGGCCGTTTCGCCAGCGACTTCACTAGGCGGCAACATCTCCAGCCAGAGGCTGGCAGTGCGCACCAACAGGCACAGTGCCGCTTCGTCGCTGGCCAGCAGTTGCAGCTTGGCCATCACTTGCGGCGTGTCCTGAGCCAGTTTTTTCAACTGATCAGCGCTGTCACCCAACCGATCAACAAACTGACCGGGGTCCTTGAGGATGTCCGAGAGCAAACTGATGCTGTCCCATACACTTTCAATCGCCGCCCAACTGCCGGCGAGCAACCCGTTGCCCACCGCCGCCGCCGAAGTCGACAGCGATTGTTGTGCCCAACGCGGCTTGAAACCCTGCCACTCGCCGCGCAGCCAGTCCGTCAGATCGGTGGTCAGACCATCGTAGGAAGAAAACAGATTCGCGATTTGCTTGGCGGACACCTCGCCCTGAACGTGAACCCGATAGGACTTGCCCGCCTCCCCCGTGAAGGTCCCCAGGCCTTGGGCATCCAGGGTGACTGGAGTGACCTCGCCGCTGGCCACATCCACCACATCCACCACGATGTCGCCCAACGGGATGTCGTACACCGACTCGAACTTGCTTTCGATCGTCATCGGCCCGCCCTTGGGGCACTGGACGACCGTGGAGAGGAAGTCATCGTCACCGGTGCTGACAGCGGTGGTGCTGTCGCCAAAGCGGATCAGCCGCTCCATGCCCATCAGTGACGGCAAGTCAGCGGCATGACTGGCACGGTCCGCCGCTCGGCTGTACCAGCGCTCGAGCTGCTCGCGGTAGACCGACAAGGTGCCTTTGAAGCTGTCGAGTTCCTGCTCGATTCGGCTCACCTGATCCATCAGGACAGGGCTCGCTCAAGGGCCGGCAGGAAAAAACGGTCGAACATGGGCAGACGTCTCGCAGCACTCAGGGAGCGCGAGACTTTGCCGGGGATGACAGGGGAATTAAGTCAGGGGAAGGAGACAGAGCGCGTAGGGCGATTCGCTAAATTCGTCTGACCTGCACAACGAATCGCCTGTGGATAGCCCTAGATATCGTGAGCTTCAAGTGATTTGAGCTTGATTTCGGCCAGCGGATGCCCGGCTTTCGCCGCCAAGGTCCACCAACGCGCCGCTTCAACCGGGTCCGGCGCCTTGCTAGCTGTGCCGGCCAGGCTGATCACGCCAACCTGGTAGGCGGCCTTGCCATCACCGGCCAATGCCGCCAGCCGCAGCAGGCGAACTCCTTCTTCCCGGGCGCCCAGCCCTTGGCCGCGAAACGTGAGGATATGCCCATAGAAGCTTTGCGCACCGACGTCGCCCAAGTTCGCCATGCGCGAGAACTGACCCTCGAGCCAGGCCCAGCCACGCGGCTGACGAACGAACCAGGGCCAGTGAAACAACCGACGCGCCAGCCAGTAACCGGCCCGCGCCTTGAGTCGCCAGAGCACTCAGGCCTCCGCCGACTCGGGGTATTCGTATTCAAATACCCGGACCACTTCCGAAGCGTGCCAGGAAGCAGCAGCCACGCCATCGGAAGGCCCGGAAAAGCGACCCAAGCGTTCTACACACTCGAAGAACCCCGTGCGCGGCAACCGACTGGCGCCCTGGCTGATCACCAATGAGCTGCGCAGCGGCTGTTCCGCCCGGGCGTCCAGCGCCGCCAGGTGTTCCAGGGCCGCGGTCAAGGTCTGCATGGCCGGGCTGGGCAGTTGCAGACGCTCCAGCAACGCGCGGTAGGTCAACAAATGGCGCTGGCGGCGCGCCTGGTCCAACTCACCCAACAACCCATCCCAATGCTGCCGACTGATGCGTACGCTCACGATTCTTCCCTCCAACCCGGCACCGTCAACTCCCAGGCCAGACTGCGCCGAATCGCGGCATCGGGCTGACGCTCGCCGCTCTCGATCAAGGCCAGATAAGACGGGCTGATACCTACCGTGCGGGCCAGCGCCTCGATGGCGATGCCCTTCCCTTCGCGTAAACTGCGTAATTGATCCAGGCCAGGGAGAACCTGGCCCGGTGCCGCCGCGTGACGGACTGTCGCTTCGCGCGGCGGAGCTTGATCGATGCCTGCTGCCTTCAACAACGACTGGTACTGATCCCACGGCAAAACCGCGTATTCGGGCTCTCCGTCACGTGTGATTACTTGAATATCCATGTCTACCCCGTAGGACAACAACACTTAGCGAGCCAGCCTTTTTTCTTAGAAGTGTAATCCTAATACCGGCTAAGGTCGCGGGGCGATGAATTCTCTGGGGCAAGTGCTACCGAATCAGGTTTCTTTCTGACCTTGGAGTTGAAGTTGTTCCGGGGTATCGGGAAGCCTTTCGACCCGGGCAAGCTTCTCGGGCGATTGCCGATAACGCCAGGCGCGGAAAGCCTCGAGTTCAACGTCGAGGGTTTTCATGACCCAGGCCAGCACCGCGATATCGTCGAACATGCCAAACATCGGCAAGATATCTGGAATTGCATCCAGGGGGCTGAGGAAATACATGAGCCCTGCCACCACCGACAGCATCGACTTGGCGCTGACAGCGCGGTATTCGCCCCGCCAGTAGGCCAGGCACAAGGCCTGCAACAGACGCAGGTCTTCCTTGAGCTTGCCCAGTCGTCCGCCCTCTCGGGCGCCTTTGCTGGCGACGGCGAACAACAACGTAGGCAATCGACCGCGGGCCAGCAGGCGGCCTGCCAAGGGCAGAAATCGCGCAAAATTCCACGGGGCCTTCATTTTTTCTCCCACTGAAATGTTATCCACACAAATTGTGGATAACCTTGTGAACAGAGCTGCATTTCACCGCTGAAGCCCCCGTTTCATAAGGGCCCGGCTTAGATCGGGCGTTTTTTACTCACATAAAAAAACCCAATATTTCATTGACTTGACCGGCTGACTGCGTCTAGCACAGCGCCTGTATTGCCTATGACTATACCCTGCATCGTGCGTTCGGTTTTTTTGCCATTTTGCCGAAGCCCAGATGTGACAACGCCCCGCATAAGCGAGGCGTTGTCGTTATAGCAGACGCGATTACTTGGCTGCGTCTTCTTTTGCCGGATCCTTGATCGCCAGCAGTTCCAGGTCGAACACCAGGACCGAGTTGGCCGGGATGGCCGGGCTCGGGCTCTGGGCGCCATAGGCCAGGTCGCTCGGGATGTACAGCTTGTACTTCTCGCCGACGTGCATCAGTTGCAGGCCTTCGACCCAACCCGGGATCACGCCGCTGACCGGCAGGTCGATCGGGCTGCCACGTTCAACGGAGCTGTCGAACACAGTGCCGTTGGTCAGCTTGCCGGTGTAGTGGACAGTCACTACGTCGGTCGGCTTAGGCTGTGGACCGTCGGCTTTCTTGACCACTTCGTACTGCAGGCCGGAAGCGGTGGTGGTAACACCGGCTTTCTTGCCGTTTTCTTCGAGGAATTTCTTGCCGGCGGCTGCCGACTCTTCGCTCATCTTGGCCATGCGCTCTTCGGCACGCTTTTGCAGTGCGGCAAAGGCTTCGACCAGTTCTTCGTCTTTCAGCTTCTGTTCTTTCTTGCCGACGGCATCTTCGATGCCCTGGGCGACCGCTTTGGAGTCCAGGTCATCCATGCCTTCCTGAGCCAGGCTCTTGCCCATGTTCAGGCCAATACCGTAGGAAGCTTTCTGCGCCGGGGTCTTCAGCTCTACGCTGGTCTGCGAGTCGCAACCCGCGAGTACCAGGCCAACCAGGGCCACCGCCGCCGCCAACCGATGCTGTTTCATGCTATTTCCTTGTTCATGCGCCTAAAGGGCAATCGAATAAAGCCGCGAGCTTATCAGGCGGCCACGACCAATGGCTACCGGCATGTGAGCCACAAAGTAATGATAAGTTCAGGTCCGCAAACGCTTTTTAATCCTGGAAGAATGAAGCATCTGTCATCTGTTACGTACAGGGACAAATTGCCGCCCTACACAGGCCAGGGGTAATGGCCACTTGCCCGCCGGGCGGCACTGAGGCATAAGGGCTTATCAAAAAAACAAGGACGTTACCCGTGCGCCTTCTCTCTCGCATCCTCTTGCTGCTCCTCGCGCTGCTGATCATTGTCGTGGCCGTGGTGCTTTATTACGTCGCCAATCCTCGCTTGCCGTTCTACACGCCCGTCGAACAGGTGAATTACCTGGACCAATGGAGTGCCGCCGAGCGCCAGACGTATTACTTCACGCCCCAGGGCACCCAGGTCAAAGGCCTGCGCTACGACTGGTTCACCGCCCTCGAATTACCGTTTTCGCAACAACGCTTCGCATCGCCTGAGTACCTGGCGCGCTTTGGGTTCCTGGTCGATCCGGCGCAGAAAGCCTCGTCGGCCAATCCCGGCAACTTGCCGGTAGGATTTGCGCGGCACCAGAACCCGGGCAGCACCGAGCAGTTCCTGGATATCACCTGCGCGGCGTGCCATACCGGCGAATTGCGCTTCAAGGGCCAGGCGATACGGATCGACGGCGGCTCGGCTCAGCACGTGCTGCCCTCCAGTGTTCCTACATTACGTGGTGGCAGTTTCGGACAAGCATTGGTCGCCAGTCTGGCGTCTACCTACTACAACCCTTGGAAATTCGAGCGCTTCGCCCGCCAAGTGCTGGGCAAGGACTACGACGCCCGCCACGAGGAATTGCGCAAGGCCTTCAAAGTCTCCCTGGATACGTTCCTGCGGGTGGCCTGGAACGACACCCATCGTGGCCTCTACCCCACCGAAGAAGGGCCTGGCCGTACCGACGCCTTCGGTCGCATCGCCAACGCCAGCTTCGGCGACGCCATTTCGCCGCAAAACTACCGGGTGGCCAACGCCCCCGTGGATTACCCGCAGTTGTGGGACATATGGACGTTCGACTGGGTGCAGTGGAACGGATCGGCCCAGCAACCGATGGCCCGCAACGTCGGTGAGGCGTTGGGGGTCGGCGCCACGCTGAATTTCTTCGACGCCCAAGGCAAACCGCTGCAGGGCGATGCGCGATACCCCTCCAGCGTGCGTGTGCGCGACTTGAACAAGATCGAAGAAACCCTGCAACTGCTCAAGCCGCCTGTATGGCCGGAAGCGCTACTGGGCCCCATCGACAAACCTCTGGCCGCCAAGGGCCGAGCCCTGTTTACCGAAAACTGCGCCGGCTGCCATGTACCCAAGGTGGTCCAAGGGCCCGACAGGCCGGTCCAGCAATTGCACATGCTGCCCGTGCAGGTGATCGGCACCGACCCGGGCACTGCCAATAACATCGCTGACCACCGCTTCGACCTGACCAGCCTGCAGTGGGATCCGGCCGAGCTGGCGAAGCTGGACGTGCAACTGCACCCGACCCCGACAGAACCGCTGGACCTGAGCCAACTCACGGTCGCCAAGGGCCTGGCCTACGTTACGGCATTCGTCGAAAACCGCGCTTACCGCGACGCCGGCGTCACCCCCGCCGAGCGCCCGGCGCTGGACGGTTTCGGCTTGCCCATCGGCGTACGTGAATTGCGCGCCTACAAGGCCCGGCCGCTGGCGGGCGTCTGGGCCACGCCACCGTTCCTGCACAACGGCTCGGTGCCGACGATCTATCAACTGCTGTCCCCCCAGGACGAGCGCGCGACCGCGTTCTATAAAGGCAACTTCGAATACGACCCGCGCCACCTGGGCTATCGCACCGAAGCCTTCACCAACGCATTTCTCTTCGATACCCGGATCACTGGCAACCACAACAGCGGCCATGAATTCCGCGCGGGCGAGCGCGGCAACGGCGTCATCGGGCGTCTGCTGCAACCGCAGGAACGCTGGGCCTTGCTCGAGTATTTAAAGGTGCTGGGCGGGCCATTAGAGACGCAACTGTAATGATGAACCCCACAGGTAAAAGGAAGTTTCAATGTTGATCACGCTCTGGCTGCGCCTCGGTGCCTTTTTGGGCAAGACGCTCCTGTGGCTGCTGGGCATCGGGTTGCTCGGCTGGGCACTGTCCACGGCCTGGTTTGCCTGGCAACACAAGGGACCGGTCCCGGACAAGGAACAGGTTGCGCCCGGCGAAGCGGCCATGACCCAGGACATCATCCAGACCGCTATTCGCATCGTCGATCAGCACCGCGAAAGCACACGCTACCTGCGCGACGCCCACGCCAAGGCCCACGGCTGTGTCATGGCCGAAGTCCAGGTGCCGAGCGACCTGCCGGCACCGTTGCGCCAAGGGGTATTCGCCGAGCCGGGGAAGGTCTGGCAGGCGACGATTCGCCTGTCCAACGGCAACGCCTATCCGCAGTTCGACAGCCTGCGCGATGCACGGGGGATGGCGATCAAGCTGATGAACGTACCGGGCAAGCAACTGCTCGCTGACCGGCAATCACAAGGTGAGCAGGATTTCGTGATGTTCAACCATCCGAACTTCTTTGTCAGTGATGTCGCCGAGTACCGTCAGAATGTGGCCGCTCAGGCTGACGGGAAGAAGGCGATGGCCTTTTTTCCGAGCCTCGACCCGCGCAGTTGGCAGATTCGGCATTTATTCATCGCCCTGGCGACCCTCTCACCGCCACCGGCCAGTCCGACCCAGACCACTTACTTCTCGGTATCGCCCTATAAGTTCGGCGAGGCCAACGCCAAGTTTCGCGTCGCACCGGACCCGGACAGTTGCCCAAGCTACACCTTGCCTCCGCAGAATCAGGACCTGCCGAACTTCTTGCGTAGCGCATTGAACCAGCAGTTATCCACCGACCGGGTGCCGGCGTGTTTTGTGTTGCAGATCCAGCGTCAGGATCCGGGCAAGTACATGCCGATTGAAGACACCAGTATTGAGTGGCAGGAAAGTGATGCGCCGTTCGAGACCGTGGCGCGGATCAAGGTGCCGGCTCAGGATTTTGATACGCCCAAGTTGAATCTGGCTTGTGATAATCAGTCGTTCAATCCTTGGTTTGGGATTGAGGCGCATCGGCCTATTGGTGGGATCAATCGCTTGCGCAAGGCGGTGTATGAGGCGGTCAGCGATTATCGTCATCGGCGGAATGCTGAGCTGTAGAGGTTGGATTGGGGTGTATATCCGTTTTTTTGGTAACGGCTGCTGACGATTCCGCTCTTACAGCGGCTCACTTTTGAAAAGCGCAAAAGTAAGCAAAACGCTCTTGCCCCACCACTCGGTGCCTCGCCTAGGCTCGGCATGCCCGAACGAAGGCATTGCTCCGTGGGCCGCCGCGAAGGGCCCACGGAGCAATGCCGGAGTGAGGGCACACCGAGCCTAAGCGAGGTGCCGAGTGGTGGGGCATGAGCGCTTTGGTTACTTTCGACTGGGCCGGCTTCCGGGCTTTTCGAAAGTGACCCGCTGTAAGAGCGGAACCCTAAGCAGCCGTTACCGCAGCAACGGATATGCACACCACTCCAAAAAACAAAGAGCAAAAAAAACGACGCTCTCCCCTCGTAAAGGAAAAGCGTCGTTTCTAGTAGCCACCTGGCGTTCAGCATTCCAGATAACCGAATATGGCGCAGCGGACGGGACTCGAACCCGCGACCCCCGGCGTGACAGGCCGGTATTCTAACCGACTGAACTACCGCTGCGCGTAACACTGAAAGTTTGGTGGGTGATGACGGGATCGAACCGCCGACATTCTGCTTGTAAGGCAGACGCTCTCCCAGCTGAGCTAATCACCCTTCACTTTCGATGCGGGGCGCATTCTCTCACAGTTTTTTGTAACGTGCTGATTTAATTAGCAAATTCAGCAAAAAAAATATGAGCAACGCACACCACAGGAACTGCAAACAGCAAAAAGCCCGCGTTAGCGGGCTTTCCGTGGTGACCTGACGTTCAGTGTTCCAGGTTACCGAATATGGCGCAGCGGACGGGACTCGAACCCGCGACCCCCGGCGTGACAGGCCGGTATTCTAACCGACTGAACTACCGCTGCGCGTAACACTTTGAACGAATGGTGGGTGATGACGGGATCGAACCGCCGACATTCTGCTTGTAAGGCAGACGCTCTCCCAGCTGAGCTAATCACCCTTCGCTTTCGGTGTGGCGCGCATTCTACGGAGCACTCTTTGAGCTGGCAAGCACTTTTTAAATTAATTTTTTCAGGCCTTCCAAAGGCTTAGCGAAGGGTTGGCCTATGGCGCTGCGAAGAGAATAATGCCCCCCTTTGTATAAAGGAGAGACTCACCCCATGTGGTTCAAAAACCTGCTTATCTATCGCCTGACCCAAGATCTGCCTTTTGATGCCGAGGCGTTGGAAACTGCACTGGCCAGCAAACTGGCGCGTCCATGTGCAAGCCAGGAGTTGACCACTTACGGTTTCGTCGCGCCGTTTGGCAAAGGCGAAGACGCACCACTGGTGCACGTCAGCCAGGATTTCCTGCTGATCGCCGCGCGCAAGGAAGAACGCATCTTGCCGGGCAGCGTCGTACGCGATGCCCTGAAGGAAAAGGTCGAAGAGATCGAAGCCGAGCAAATGCGCAAGGTCTATAAAAAGGAACGGGACCAGCTCAAGGATGAAATCATCCAGGCGTTCCTGCCCCGTGCGTTCATCCGTCGTTCGTCCACTTTCGCCGCCATCGCGCCGAAACAGGGCCTGATCCTGGTGAACTCGGCCAGCCCGAAACGCGCCGAAGACCTGCTGTCTACCCTGCGCGAAGTCATCGGCTCGCTGCCGGTACGTCCACTGACAGTAAAAATGGCCCCGACCGCCACCATGACCGACTGGGTCAAGACCCAGAAAGCCGCGGACGATTTCTTCGTGCTGGATGAATGCGAACTGCGCGACACCCACGAAGACGGCGGCATCGTGCGCTGCAAGCGCCAGGACCTGACCAGCGACGAAATCCAGCTGCACCTGAACACCGGCAAGGTCGTCACGCAACTGTCCCTGGCCTGGCAGGACAAGCTGTCCTTCGTGCTCGACGACAAGATGGTGGTCAAGCGCCTGAAGTTCGAAGACCTGCTGCAGGACCAGGCAGAGCAGGACGGTGGCGACGAAGCCCTCGGCCAACTGGACGCCAGCTTCACACTGATGATGTTGACGTTCGGCGAGTTCCTGCCGGCGCTGGTTGAAGCCTTGGGTGGGGAAGAGATTCCGCAGGGGATCTAAACCCCACCCCTCCCCTGTGGGAGCGAGCTTGCTCGCGATAGCGGTATGACAGCCACCGAGATGTTGACTGACACACCGCCATCGCGAGCAAGCTCGCTCCCACATTAGTATTCGGTGTTCTTATTAATAAGGATCAGGTCATGCGCGCACTGGCTGCATTGAGCCGCTTTGTCGGCAATACCTTCGCTTACTGGGTTCTGATTTTCGCGGTGGTGGCGTTTCTGCAGCCGGCCTGGTTCATCGGTCTAAAAAGCGCCATTGTGCCGCTGCTGGGCCTGGTGATGTTCGGCATGGGCCTGACCCTCAAGCTCGAAGACTTCGCCGAAGTCGCACGCCATCCCTGGCGCGTGGCCCTCGGCGTGGTCGCGCATTTCGTGATCATGCCCGGTGTGGCCTGGTTGCTCTGCCAGGTGTTCCACCTGCCACCGGAAATCGCCGTCGGCGTGATTCTGGTGGGCTGCTGCCCAAGCGGTACCTCGTCGAATGTCATGACCTGGCTGGCCCGTGGCGACCTGGCCCTGTCGGTAGCCATCGCCGCCGTCACGACCCTGCTCGCGCCGCTGCTGACCCCGGCGCTGATCTGGCTGCTGGCCTCGGCCTGGCTGCCGGTATCGTTCATGGAGCTGTTCTGGTCGATCCTGCAAGTAGTGCTGCTGCCAATCGTGCTGGGCGTGGTGGCGCAGCGGCTGCTGGGGGACAAGGTGCGTCATGCGGTGGAGGTGTTGCCGTTGGTGTCGGTGGTGAGCATCGTCATCATCGTCACCGCCGTCGTTGCCGCCAGCCAGGCAAAAATTGCCGAGTCGGGGCTGTTGATCATGGCCGTGGTGATGCTGCACAACAGCTTCGGCTTTTTGCTGGGTTACTTCACCGGGCATCTGTTCAAGCTGCCGCTGGCCCAGCGTAAATCCCTGGCGCTGGAAGTCGGCATGCAGAACTCCGGCCTGGGTGCTGCGTTGGCGAGTGCACACTTTTCGCCACTGGCGGCGGTACCCAGCGCACTGTTCAGCGTCTGGCACAACATTTCCGGTGCCCTGCTCTCGACGTACTTCCGGCGCATGAGCGAAAAACAGGACCGTGAACTACAGGCCCGTCAAGCGGCGGACTGAAGGACAATCTTGACCGAGTCGTCAGCATTGGGCACTCTTGCGCCCAATGCGGGGACGACCCCGCAACGCTAGAGCGATCATTATCCGGGGACGACCCCATCCATCGATGAGGTGTGTGATGTCCTGGATCATTCTGTTTTTTGCCGGCCTGTTCGAAGTCGGCTGGGCTGTCGGCCTGAAATACACCGACGGCTTCAGCCGCCCTCTCCCCACTGCACTGACAATCGCCGCCATGGCGATCAGCCTCGGCCTGCTCGGCCTTGCAATGAAAGAACTGCCGCTGGGTACGGCCTACGCGATCTGGACCGGGGTCGGTGCCGTGGGCACGGTGATCGCCGGGATCATTTTGTTTGGTGAGTCGATGGCACTGGTGCGCCTGGCCAGCGTGGCGTTGATCGTTGCAGGGTTGATCGGGCTCAAGGTCAGCACCTGAGCCCTCCCTGTAGGAGCAAGACCTTCCAGGAACAGTGGAACTTGTAGGAACAAAACCTGTGGGAGCAAGGCTTGCCCGCGATAGCGATCTCAGGGCCGCCATCGCGAGCAAGCTTTGCTCCCACAGGCCTTCTCCCACAGCTTTTCGTTCTAGCGGACAGTCCCACGCAACTCCCCCACCAACGCCTGCAACTTCGCCGGCTCAGCCACTTCCACCGCGACCGCCGAACCCGCCACCAGCGTCACCCGCGACCAGAACCGACGAAACAGCCCTTTGGCCGGGTCGCGACTGAAGAAGCTGCCCCACAAACCCTGCAACGCCAGGGGAATCACCGGTACCGGGGTTTCCTGGAGGATGCGTGTCAGTCCGCTCTTGAACTCATTGATCTCACCGTCGCCAGTCAGTTTTCCTTCAGGGAAGATGCAGACCAGCTCGCCGTCCTTCAGGTATTGGGCGATTCGCTTGAAGGCTTTTTCGTAGATGTGAATGTCTTCCTGGCGCCCGGCAATCGGGATCGTCCCGGCGGTACGGAAGATGAAATTCAACACCGGCAGGTTGTAGATCTTGTAGTACATCACGAAGCGAATCGGCCGACGCACCGCGCCGCCAATCAGCAAGGCATCGACGAAGGAGACGTGGTTGCAGACCAACAGCGCAGCGCCTTCATCCGGGATCGCCTCCAGGTTGCGGTGCTCCACGCGGTACATGGAATGGCTCAGCAGCCAGATCATGAAACGCATGCTGAACTCGGGAACGATCTTGAAGATGTAGGCGTTGACGCCGATGTTGAGCAACGACACCACCAGGAACAACTGCGGGATCGACAGCTTGGCCAGGCTCAGCAGCACGATGGAGACGATGGCCGAGACCACCATGAACAACGCGTTGAGAATATTGTTGGCAGCAATCACCCGCGCCCGCTCGTTCTCCACCGTGCGCGACTGGATCAGCGCGTACAGCGGCACGATGTAGAAACCGCCAAAGACACCCAGGCCCAGGATGTCGATCAACACCAGCCAGGCGTGACCGAAACCGAGCACTTCAAGCCAACCATGGCCCTCGACGCTGTCGGGGATTCCACCGGAATGCCACCACAACAGCAGACCGAACACCGTCAGCCCGAACGAGCCGAACGGCACCAGGCCGATCTCGACTTTGCGCCCGGAAAGCTTTTCGCAGAGCATCGAACCCAAGGCGATCCCCACCGAGAACACCGTCAGGATCAAGGTCACCACGGTTTCGTCACCGTGCATCCACTCCTTGGCATAGGCGGGGATCTGCGTCAGGTAGATCGCACCGACGAACCAGAACCAGGAGTTGCCGACAATCGAACGAGACACCGCCGGGGTTTGCCCCAACCCCAGTTTCAGGGTGGCCCAGGATTGGCTGAAGATGTTCCAGTTCAAGCGCATTTGCGGCGAGGCCGCCGCCGCGCGCGGAATGCTGCGGCTGGCCAGGTAACCGAGCACGGCAACGCCGATGATCGCGGTGGACACCACGGGTGCGTATTGCGCCGAGGACATCATGATCCCGGCGCCGATGGTGCCGGCCAGGATCGCCAGGAAGGTGCCCATCTCCACCAGGCCGTTGCCGCCGACCAACTCCTCCTCACGCAAGGCCTGGGGCAGGATCGAATACTTCACCGGGCCGAACAGCGCCGAATGCGTGCCCATGGCGAACAGCGCCACCAGCATCAACGATAAGTGATCGAACAGAAACCCTACTGCGCCGACTGCCATGATGGCGATTTCGCCGAGCTTGATCAGACGAATCAACGCGTCCTTGGCGAATTTTTCCCCGAACTGCCCTGCCAGAGCGGAGAACAGAAAGAACGGCAGGATAAACAGCAGCGCGCAGAGGTTGACCCAGATCGAGCGGTCCCCCTCGATGGTCAATTTGTAGAGGATGGCGAGGATCAGCGACTGCTTGAAAATATTGTCGTTGAACGCGCCCAAGGACTGCGTGATGAAGAACGGCAGGAAACGCCGCGTGCGAAGCAAGGTGAACTGCGAAGGGTGACTCATCTTCCATGTTCCTGAGTGGCGTGGACGCTTATTGGAGTGAACGTTTTTCGATCCAGGCCACACATTACCTGTCTTTAGCGATTATTTCGCCAGCCCTGCAATACAGGGCGACACAAACAACTCACCGTGCCAGGCGCCCTGCACCGTACGCCGCCCGACGATCAGCCACATCACCACCAGCATCGCCACCAGCACAGCCCCGAACACGCTGAAAAAACCCAGGCCCAGCAGGTCCGCAAGCTTCAGCGTGGTCAGCGCGTATACGCCCAGGGGAAAGGTAAAGCCCCACCAGCCGAGGTTGAAGGGAATGCCTGCGCGCAGGTAGCGCGCGGTGATCAGCAGCGCCATCAACATCCACCACAACCCCAACCCCCACAGCGTGATACCGGCCACCAGGCCCAACCCGGCGGCGATTTCGCCCACGCCGGGCAGGCCATTGGCGGCAAAAATCAGCGGGGCATCGTTGCCCAGCAGCAACATGCCCAGGGCGCCAGTGCCGATCGGGCCGAGGGCCAGCCAGCTCGAGGCGGCCATGTTTTCGTGAGGCAGTTTGTGCAGCGCCATGCGCAACAGCAAAATCGTCAGGATGCTGAACGCCACCGGCAGGGAAAAGGCCCAGAGCACGTAGCTGGTCACCAGCATGACCAGTTGCCCATGAGCGTCGGCCAGATGCGGCGCCAACAGCCCGCCACTGGCCGCCGCGACTTCGGCAGCCACCACCGGCAAGAGCCACACGGCGGTCATCTGGTCGATGCGGTGTTCCTGGCGGGTGAACATCAAGAACGGGATCAGCACACCACAGGCCAGCGACATGACCACGTCGATCCACCATAACGCCTCTGTCACCGCCACCACCCCGCTCCCCCAGCGCGGCAGCCCAAATACCAAAAAGCCGTTGATGATGGTCGCCAGCCCCATGGGAATGGTGCCGAAAAACATCGAGACCGTTGAATGGCCGAAAATCCGTCGCGCTTCGTCGAAGAACAGCACCCAACGGGCCGTGTACAGGAGGGCGAACACCACGAACAACAGCGTGTTGAACAACCACAAACCCTCACCCAAGAGGCGCAGGCCCGGCACATTCCCAGGCCATTGCGCCAAGGCCAGCGCCAGCACTCCGGTGCCCATGACCACGGCAAACCAGTTAGGCGTGAATTGGCGAATGGCCTCCAGCGGCCTGGGCAAATGGCTCAATGGGCGCAAGCGGTTTTTTGCAGCGCAGCATGTCATGGCGAACTCCTGTCCTCGGATGAGGTGACGCCATGCTAGAGCCGGATCAAATATCTATATAACGGGTAATTTCTCTATATGTTATCGATTTAACAGATAGCTATCAGACGCTGCCTTCGGTCTCGATCACCAGGATTCTCGCTTCGCCCAAGGGCCTGGCCACATGTTCGGTGCCCACCGAGGCGTAAAAAATGTCCCCGGCCTCCAGCAAGGTCTCCTTTTCGACACCCTCTTCCCGATAGCACATCCGCACTTGCCCATCGAGCACCACGAAGACTTCCTCGCCGTCATTGACGTGCCATTTGTACGGCTGGTCGGTCCAGTGCAGGCGCGTGGTGATGCCATTCATGTTGGCGATATCCAGCGCCGCCCAGGCGCGGTCCCCGGTGAAGGATTTGCTGCGAATGATTTTCAAGAGATCGTCCGAAAAAAAGACCGAGGCGCCAAGACTAACCCACTGCCAGCGGCGCCTGCACCCTTGGTTTCAAGGCCGCGCGCCATCGCTGACCGGTCTCATGGATTGACGTAACCCCAACAGCGCAGCGACACACAGCACAATCAACACCGCGCCATAGCCATCGGTGGTCGGGATCAATCCGAACACTCGCGTCAGGTTCCCCGCCAGCAGCGACGGCAGGCTGAAGGCCAGGTAACTGAGGACATAGAACGCCGACATCAAACCGGCCCGTTCGTGGGGCAAGGCCAGCGGCATGATGCTGCGCAGCGCCCCCAGGAATCCTGCGCCAAAGCCGCCACCAGTGACCAGCGTGCCAATGAAGAACAATGGCAAGCTAGCGCCATGCACCGCCACCAGCACCAATGCCAGGCCAATCACCAGCAAGCTCGCGGACAGGCGCAACATTTTGTCTGCACCTTGGTTGCGCAACAGGTAGATGGATAACGCGCCGCTGAGGGTCAACACCGCCACCAGCGCGCCACCGATCAGGTTGGAGGTCGATCCGGTTGCCGCCCGCACCAGGGACGGTGCCAGTGACAGGTAGAAACCGCCCACGGCCCAGGCCGCCAGGTCCAGCGGCAAGACCCGCCACAAGGCTTGCCGCGCCTGGGGCGGCACATGCAGGGTTGGCCGCAGGGACTGCCAGGCACCGGGTTGCGGGCTGACGCTTTCCGCCAGGCGCCAGAGGTAAACGGCCTGGGCCAGGAACAAGCCCAACAGCAGCCAGTACGTCAGTTGCAAGGGCAACGGCGCGAACTCAGCCAGCAGGCCACAGCCCAGCGCCCCGCACGCCATGCCCAACAGCGGCGCGACACTGGTGATCAATGGGCCTTGGCGACGGTCGAAATCCAGCAAGGCAGCCCCCAGCACGCTGGTGGCCATGCCGGTGGCAAATCCCTGGATCAACCGGGCACTGATCAACCAGGCAACGCTGTCGGCGCTGATGAACAGCAGCATCGCCAGCATATTGAGCAACAATGCCGCGAAGATCACCGGTTTGCGGCCCAGGTAATCCGACAGCGATCCCACGGTCAGCAAGGCCGCCAACAGACTGAACGCGTACACACCGAAAATCAGCGTCAGGACGGCCGGGGAAAATTGCAATTGTTCCTGGTAGAGGTGGTACAACGGCGTCGGCGCGCTGGACGCGGCGAGAAAACCGAGCAAGGTGAGCGCCAGGAATATCAGGCTGGCGCGGGTCGAAGCTGGACGGGACATGGGCACGCTCCACAGGAGTATTCGCAAAAGCTAATTTTTTGCTTTTGTGGAGTGTGCTACCGGTGTGCGCTTAAAGCAAATTCTTTGTGTTAAGGTCTGACGCATGGCAATTAAAGAAGGTTTACGCCCAGGCGGTAGAAGCGCCCGGGTCCAAGAGTCGATTCATTCGGCGGTCCGCGACCTGCTGCAAGAGCAGGACCGCGCGACCCTGACCGTGCCGCAAATCGCTGCGCGCGCCGGGGTGACGCCGTCCACCATCTACCGACGCTGGGGTGATCTGCCGGCGTTGCTGGCCGACGTCGCCATCGCTCGTTTGCGCCCCGACAGCGAACCCGCCAACACCGGCAGCCTGCGCGGCGACCTGCTCGCCTGGGCCGAACAGTACCTGGACGAAATGAGTTCCGAGCCCGGTCGCAACATGATGCGCGACATCCAGGCCTGCGCCACGCCGGGGTATTGCGTGGGGATCATCAGCCGTCAGTTGCAGATCATTCTGGAGCGCTACCCCGATGAGCCCAATCCAGGCGTCGAACGGCTGATCAATGTGATCGTGGCGCCGACGGTGTTTCGCATCCTCTTTGCTACCGCGCCACTTGAGGTTGGGGAGTTGTATCGGTTGGTGGATATTGCGTTGGCTCAGTAGGCCGCCATCGCGAGCAAGCTCGCTCCCACACTTGATCTGCTGCGAATACAAAATTTATGCTCGCCCAAGACACAGTGAGGGAGCGAGCTTGCTCGCGATGAGGCCAGCAAAACCCCTGCATAACCCAAGAATCCCCCCGCCTGCGACACCCCACCACGCCTCGACCTTGGTCGACACTGACGAACCCGAGCGGGCATGCGAGACTGTCCTGCCGGGCTCAAGTCCCGGTGTCTCTGTCCGGGAGTTTCCATGTCGCTGTCCAGCGGGCTGATCGCCGTTGTCGCCTTGGCCTATATGGCCATCATGTTCGCCATCGCCTTCTACGGCGACCGGCGCAGCACACCGTTGCCGCCACGGGTGCGGGCCTGGGTCTACAGCCTGTCGCTGGCGGTGTATTGCACCAGCTGGACGTTCTTTGGCGCCGTCGGCCAGGCCGCCGAACAGCTCTGGGCATTCCTGCCGATCTACCTCGGGCCGATCCTGCTGCTGGTGCTGGCGCCGTGGGTCCTGCAGAAAATGGTGATGATCAGCAAACAGGAGAACATCACCTCCATCGCCGACTTCATCGCCGCCCGCTATGGCAAGTCCCAATCCCTGGCAGTGGTGGTCGCGCTGATCTGCCTGGTCGGCGTGCTGCCGTACATCGCCTTGCAGCTCAAGGGCATCGTGCTCGGGGTGAACCTGTTGATCGGTGCCGGCGCCGATGCCATGGGCACCCGCGCCCAGGACACCGCGCTGATCGTCTCGCTGATCCTGGCGCTGTTCACCATCGTATTCGGTACCCGCAACCTGGACGCCACCGAACACCACCGTGGCATGGTGCTGGCGATTGCCTTCGAATCCCTGGTCAAGCTGTTCGCCTTCCTGGCGGTCGGTGCATTCGTGACGTACGGCCTGTACGACGGCTTCGACGACCTGTTCAACCAGGCCATGCTCGCCCCACGGCTGGAGCAATACTGGAAAGAAACCATCAACTGGCCGTCCATGGTGGTTCAGACCGGGGTGGCGATGATGGCGATCATCTGCTTGCCGCGGCAGTTCCACGTGACCGTGGTGGAGAACATCGAGCCTCAGGACCTGCGCCTGGCCAAGTGGGTGTTCCCCGCCTACCTGGCCCTGGCCGCGCTGTTCGTGGTGCCCATCGCCCTCGCCGGGCAAATGATGCTGCCCAGCTCGGTACTGCCGGATTCGTTCGTCATCAGCCTGCCGCTGGCCCAGGCCCATCCGGCCCTGGCGTTGCTGGCGTTCATTGGCGGCGCCTCGGCGGCTACCGGCATGGTGATCGTGGCCAGCGTGGCGCTGTCCACCATGGTCTCCAACGACATGCTGTTACCGTGGCTGCTGCGCCGCAACAACGCCGAGCGGCCTTTCGAAGTGTTTCGCCAGTGGATGCTGTCGGTGCGTCGGGTGAGCATCGTGGTGATCCTGTTGCTGGCCTATGTCAGCTACCGCCTGCTGGGCTCGACGGCGAGCCTGGCAACCATCGGCCAGATCGCCTTCGCCGCCGTGACCCAACTGGCCCCGGCCATGCTCGGCGCGCTGTACTGGAAACAGGCCAACCGCCGCGGTGTGTTCGCCGGCCTCGCCATGGGGATTTTCCTGTGGTTCTACACCCTGGTGTTACCGATCGCCGCTCACAGCCTTGGCTGGTCGCTCAGCAGCTTCCCGGGCTTGGCCTGGTTGCACGGCAATCCATTGAACCTGCCGATTACCCCTCTGACCCAAGGGGTGGTCCTGTCCCTGGCCGGTAACTTCACGCTGTTTGCCTGGGTGTCCGTGCTCTCGCGCACACGCGTCTCGGAACACTGGCAGGCCGGACGCTTCATCGGCCAGGAAATCAGCGCCCGCCCCAACCCCCGCTCAATGCTGGCGGTGCACATCGAAGACCTGTTGCAACTGGCCGCGCGCTTCGTCGGCGAGGAGCGGGCGCGGCAGAGTTTCATTCGCTTTGCCTACCGCCAGGGCAAAGGCTTCAACCCGACCCAGAACGCCGACAGCGAATGGATCGCCCACACCGAACGCCTGCTGGCCGGTGTACTCGGGGCCTCTTCGACAAGGGCTGTGGTAAAAGCCGCCATTGAAGGTCGGGAGATGCAGCTCGAAGACGTCGTCCGGATCGCGGACGAAGCCTCGGAAGTGCTGCAGTTCAACCGTGCCCTGCTGCAAGGCGCCATCGAGAACATCAGCCAGGGCGTCAGCGTGGTCGACCAGTCCCTCAGGCTGGTGGCCTGGAATCGTCGCTACCTGGAACTGTTCAAGTATCCGGACGGTTTGATCAGTGTCGGCCGGCCCATTGCCGATATCATCCGCTACAACGCCGAGCGTGGTCTCTGCGGCCCAGGCGAAGCCGAAGTTCACGTCGCCCGACGCCTGCACTGGATGCGCCAGGGCCGCGCTCATACCTCTGAACGATTGTTCCCCAACGGCCGGGTGATCGAGCTGATCGGCAACCCGATGCCCGGTGGCGGTTTCGTCATGAGTTTCACCGACATCACCGCGTTCCGCGAGGCCGCACAAGCGCTGACCGAAGCCAACGAGGGGCTGGAGCAACGGGTGGCCGATCGCACCCGGGAATTGTCACAACTGAACCTGGCCCTGACCGAAGCCAAGAGCACCGCCGAAGCGGCCTATCAATCCAAGACCCGGTTCCTGGCGGCGGTCAGCCACGACCTGATGCAACCGCTCAACGCCGCGCGGCTGTTCTCTGCCGCGCTGTCCCACCAGCACGAGGGTTTGCCGAGCGAGGCCCGGCAACTGGTGCAGCATCTGGACAGTTCGCTGCGTTCCGCTGAAGACCTGATCACCGACCTGCTGGACATCTCCCGCCTGGAAAACGGCAAGATCAACCCCGACCGCAAGCCGTTCGTCCTCAACGAGTTGTTCGACACCTTGGGCGCCGAGTTCACGGCGCAGGCCCAGGAACAAGGCCTGAAATTCCGAATGCGGGGCTCGCGGCTGCGGGTCGACAGCGACATCAAGTTGTTGCGGCGGGTTTTGCAGAACTTCCTCACCAACGCCTTCCGCTACGCCAAGGGCCCGGTGCTGTTGGGGGTACGTCGGCGTAACGGCGAGTTGTGCCTGGAGGTCTGGGATCGCGGGCCGGGCATCGCCGAGGATAAGCTGCAGGTCATTTTCGAAGAGTTCAAACGCCTGGACAGCCACCAGACCCGCGCCGAAAAAGGCCTGGGCCTGGGTCTGGCCATCGCCGACGGGCTCTGCCGCGTGCTGGGCCATACCTTGCGCGTGCGCTCCTGGCCGGGGCGTGGCAGCGTGTTCAGCGTCAGCGTCCCCTTGGCCCATACACAGGTCGTCGCACCGAGCCCCGCGGCTGAACTCAACGGTCATTTGCCAATCGGTGCCCAGGTGCTGTGTGTCGACAACGAAGACAGCATCCTGATCGGCATGAACAGCCTGCTGACACGCTGGGGTTGCCAGGTGTGGACGGCGCGCAACCGGGAAGAATGCGAGCGTTGGCTGGCCCAGGGCGGTCGACCGCAACTGGCGCTGGTGGATTTTCATCTGGACGACGGCGAGACCGGCACCGAACTGATGGCCTGGTTGCGCACGCGCATGGGGGAACCGATTCCCGGTGTGGTAATCAGCGCCGACGGCCGACCTGAGATGGTCGCCCAGGTGCATGCCGCAGGCCTGGATTACCTGGCCAAGCCGGTGAAGCCGGCGGCGTTGCGGGCGTTGTTGAGTCGGCATTTGCCGTTGTAATGGGCAGAGGGACACGCTGTTCCACTGTGGCGATGGAAAATCTTGTGGGAGCAAGGCTTGCCCGCGATGGCGGTCTCAAGGATGCCATCGCGAGCAAGCTTTGCTCCCACAAGATTCCATTGTGGGCAAGCTTTGCTCCCACAAGATGACCTCGCCACAAGTTTCTGCTTCAGCCTTGGGTTTGTGTTTCAGCCCTGGGTTTTCTCGCTGGCTTCTTCCGGCAACTCAGGCAGCCCATCCGCATCGGTCATCGCCCGTTCGAGCAATTCGCTGGGCAAGCTCTTGCTGGCCCGAGCCCCGAGCAGTTTGAGCTGTTCGCTGCGGCTGATCAGGTTGCCGCGCCCTTCCGTCAGCTTGTTGCGCGCCGCACTGTAGGCTTTGTCCAGCTGCTGCAAGCGACTGCCAATCTCGTCCAGGTCCTGGATGAACAAGACGAACTTGTCATACAGCCACCCGGCCCGCTCGGCGATTTCCCGGGCGTTCTGGCTCTGGCGCTCCTGCTTCCACAAGCTGTCGATCACCCGTAGGGTCGCCAGTAATGTGGTCGGGCTGACGATCACGATGTTGCGGTCGAAAGCTTCCTGGAACAGGTTCGGCTCGGCTTGCAGGGCGGCGGAAAACGCCGCTTCGATCGGCACGAACAACAACACGAAATCCAGGCTGTGCAAACCGTCCAGGCGTTTGTAGTCCTTGCCGGCCAAGCCTTTGACGTGGGCGCGCAACGACACCACATGTTGCTTGAGGGCGAGTTGGCCAATGGCGTCATCTTCGGCGGCCACATATTGCTGATAGGCCGTGAGGCTGACCTTGGAGTCGACCACCACCTGCTTGTCGCCAGGCAGGTAAATCAACACGTCCGGCTGGAAACGCTCACCGTCCGGGCCCTTGAGGCTGACCTGGGTCTGATACTCGCGGCCCTTCTCCAGGCCGGCATGTTCGAGCACTCGCTCCAGAATCAGCTCGCCCCAGTTGCCCTGGGTCTTCTGGCCCTTGAGTGCCCGAGTGAGGTTGGTGGCCTCGTCGCTCAAGCGCAGGTTCAGCTGTTGCAAGCGCTCCAGCTCCTTGCCCAGGGAAAAACGTTCCCGGGCCTCGGCCTGATAACTTTCTTCGACGCGTTTTTCAAAGGACTGGATGCGCTCCTTCAGCGGATCGAGCAACTGACCCAGGCGCTGGTGGCTGGTCTCGGCGAAACGCTGCTCACGCTCATCGAAGATTTTTCCGGCAAGCTCGGCGAACTGTGCCCGCAACTCGTCGCGCGAACCTTGCAGATCATCCAGGCGTTGCTGTTGGCTTTCCTGCTGCTCACGCAGTTCGGCATGCAACGACGCCGCCTGGGCATCGAGCCGCCGCAGTTCCGCTTCCTTGTTGGCGCGCTCCAGGTTCCAGGCGTGGGCCGCATCCCGGGCGTTGTCGCGTTCGATCTGCAACAACTCGACTTCACGACAGGCCGCGGCAAGCTCGGCTTGCTTGGCGGCGTTGGCCTGGCTCAGGTCGCTGATCTCATCGCGGCAGGCATCGAGCTGGGCATTGAGGCCGTCGTGGGCCACGTGCGCAGTGGCCAGGCGTTCTTCCAGCAGGGCCTGTTCGGTCTGCGCAGCGCCGGCCTGGCGTTGCAGGTGCCAGGCCAGTGCCAGCAACGGCACCGCAGCGCCCGCCAGGCCAAACAACAGGCTGGTCAAATCCATAGCCATGACAATTCCTGCCGATCAAATAAAGCCCGAAGGTTAACCAAGCGGCCGGGGGTTGCCCAGCGCGGTCTTCGTTTTCAGCCTTCGATTTCACCGAGGGCCCGGCGGGCTCGATCATCGCCGGCCCGCGCAGCCTGGCGCAGCAGGTCCTGGCCGATGCGGCGATCCCGGGCGTTGCCGCATTCACGGCACATCAATTGTCCGAGGCGACTTTGTGCGGCCACCACGCCTTCACGGGCCGGTTGCTTGAGTAAACGGCCGGCCAGGTGCTTGACGCTGGGGCTATCTCCCAGTCGCGGGCTGTCGAGCAGCCACTCGGCCACCCGCATCGAAATACGCTTGGGTGGGGTAACACCATGGGGTGTGGAGGTAACAGGATTTGATACGGAGCGAAACTTCATAAACACTGTGGGATAGATCGGAAGGCGCGCCACTCTACTCCTTTTTTCGTAGGGGTAAAGCCGAAAAAAACCAGCACGCCCGTGCTAGAGCAAGCGCTTGGGACAATCCACAGAAGCTGTGGATAACTCAGTGGACAACCCACCCTGAACTCGCGCAAAGCCCTGTGGAACGGGGCCTGCGCTCAAACTGACGATTTTTTCACCAGTAAAAAAAAGCGATGTTTTTCATTGACTTAAATTTTGGATGCAGGCACCCACCCCGGATTGTTTCGACATGACAGTACAGTGACACGTGGTGCAGCGAGTGTGCACAAGTAACAGCCGAATGGGTTATAACGCTGTGCTTTTTTGGCGCATCTGGCGGTAAAACCTGGGGATAACCCGTGGCGAGGGAGCTTGCTCCCGCTGGGGCGCGAAGCGGCCCTGTTTTGGGGCTGCTACGCAGCCCAGCGGGAGCAAGCTCCCTCGCCACGAGAATATTACTAGGCTGTTCTCTTAACTAGTCGGCATCAGGGTTAGGCCCTACTTGAATATTTTTCAACCAACGCCCTTCCCTTCACAAGCTCGATCCGTTAGTATCCGCAGCGTTAGTACCAAGCTGAAAGTCAATTCCGGGTCGAACACATCTCCACGGTCAGCCATCCTTCAAAGGACGCCTCACCGAAAAAAGGAGACCGGCCCCCTCGATGGTTTCCAGGTAAACCTTGCGTCAACACAGCCTTTGATCGAATGCAAAGGGTGTTGCCAGGCTCATTACTCTGACCGAACCAACCTGCAAAATTGATCAGGATCTTCACCCCGGGCCCAGAACCTTTGCCCTCGATGTGTTGCCTGCCCTCCTAAGTACCTACCTGCCAGCCCAAGCGCGCACTTTATATAGCGCTCAAACTGGCTGCTTTGTTCCAGTCGGGTTCTTCGTTCGACCAATGGTGGTCGACGTTACTGGAACGTTTTAACGTTGCACGGTTCTTAACCGTGTCATTTGTAGGAACACCCATAACATGTCTACTCAAATCCACGCACAGGATGCTATCCGCACCCTAACCAACGCTTTTGCCCCGATGAACTGCCTGATCATGGCCGCTCGCAAAGGCTGCTTCAGCTTCACCCTGGTCAACGAACACGGCATCGCCCGTCACAGCGAACGCCTGTACCCCGATCAGTACTCCAGCGCCGAACCGCTGCAGGCCGTGATCGAGCGTACCCGCCAGGCACTGGTTGCCTGAGACGCCAGAAAGGCTGAAACCCCAAAGGCCCCGCCCAAAAAGCGGGGTTTTTTATTGCCTGGAATTCCTCGATTAAGCGAAACGGCGTAAGTACCAAGGGATATAACAGTTATAACCGTTCGTTGAAGATGTTTTAAAAACAGTCCTTTACAACGCAAATATGACACTACACTTCAAGTCAAGCGGCATGATCCGCTTCCGGCGGGGCCTGGACCGATCCACCGCTGCCAAGCCCACACTCTTCAGGCTCCGCCCATTTCACACTTCGAGGGTTTTATGGGTATCGCTGCCAGCGAACTGTGTCGATATGTGATCCGCCCGACGCTCCTCTACCTTGAGCGTCACAGCGCAACTGCGGAATCCTTGTTGCTGGGTATTGCCGCCAGCCAGTCCGCCCTGGGTTCAGCCCTGCATGATCGCCGCGGGCATGGCCTGTATCGCATTACCGAGCCCCGACACCAGGCACTCTGGGACCATTACCTGGCGCTGGACCCGGAACGTGCCAGCCTGGTACGCGGCCTGGCCAGCCAGCACGCCTTTCTCAGCGGCCCGCACCTGGAATTGACCGTCAACCTGCGCTATGCCACCGCCATTGCCTGGCTGCTGGTGGAGGAACAGAACACTCCGCTTCCCGAAGCCGATGACCTGCTTGGCATGGCCCGCATCTGGCGACAAACCTTTCACCCCCAAGGGCGCCTGCGAGATTTCACCTGCGCCTGGCGAAGCTGTGTTTCACCACTGAATCAGGTCGCTTGCTGATGGGAAATTTGGAAACTTCCTGCAACGGTCGCGAATCTGGTCGGATTGTCCTACAAAACCCCTCTAAATCAAGCAATAAGGGCTATAGCGCTTGCACGAAAATGTTGGTAATTTTCGCCCCGGTGATCATCAGGAGTTCTAACAATGAAAAAAATCATGCTCAAAACCACCCTTGGCCTTGCCGTGACCTTGGCATCCACCCAACTTTTCGCCAGTGGCTTTGCCTTGAACGAACAAAGCATCAGTGGCATGGGCACTGGTTTCGCAGGTCGTTCTTCCGCTGCCGATGACGCCAGTACCGTGTTTGGCAACCCTGCCGGCATGTCGCGCCTCAAGCGCCAGCAAGTCACCGGTGGCTTCGCCGCCATTGATGCCTCCACCGATATCGACGATGCCAGCGGCACCCAGTCCGGTACCAACAAGGGCGACATGGTCCCGCTGACCGGCGTTCCGATGGGCTATTACGTCAAGCCTATCGATGATCAGTGGGCGTTCGGCCTGGGTGTCTACGCACCGTTCGGCTTGATCACCGACTATGAAAATGGCTTCCAGGGCCGGAGTTTCGGCAGCAAGAGCGAAGTGAAAGTCGTCACGTTCCAGCCAACCGTCAGCTATGCCTTCAACGACAAGGTATCGATCGGTTTCGGCCCGACCATCAACCGTATTTCCGGCTCCCTGGAATCGCAGCTCGGCGTGCCAGGCCTGCCTGAGGCCGGCGTGGAGATCAAGGGTGATGACATTGGCTACGGCTACAACATTGGCGTGCTGGTCCAGGCAACGGACACCACTCGTGTTGGCCTGACCTATCACTCCAAGGTCAAGTACAAACTTGAGGGCCACACCGAAGTGAACCCAGGTGCAGGCACTCCTCCTGCCGTACTGAGTGGCGCACGCTACGACGCTTCGCTGGACATCACCACGCCTGAATCGGTGGACTTTTCGGTCACCCAGCAAATCAATGATGCCTGGACCGTCTACGCCGGCAGCACTTGGACTCGCTGGAGCCGCCTGAAAGAAATCACCGTGGAAAACGAAGGCACCAGCACTGGCGGCGGTTTTGTGAACCCAGCTCTCGGCACCATCACCGAAGAGCAAAATTGGCACGACACCTGGGCCTACGCCATCGGGACTTCCTACCAGTTGAACAAACAGTGGGTACTACGTACCGGCCTGTCTTTCGACCAGGCGCCAACCAACAACGCCGACCGCTCGCCACGCATCCCTACTGGCGACCGGACCATCTTCAGCCTCGGTGCCGGCTGGAGCCCAACCGACGACCTGACCATCGACGTGGCTTATTCCTACCTCAAGGAAGAAAAAGTCAACGTCAGCGGCAGCAACGTCCTCGGCCAGTCCTACAACGCCAAATATGAAAACAGCGCCAACGGTTTCGGTGTCGGCGCAACCTACCGCTTCTGATGTTTCACGGCGAACCTGAACCACTCGCCACCTGAAGCGAAAAAAAGCCCCGCACTCTGCAAAGAGGCGGGGCTTTTTCGTGGGCGGCGATCAGGGTTTTGAGGCAATGGCCGTCTCTACCGCCTTGATGAAATCGGGATCGTCAGGCTTGATCCGGCTGGAAAAACTGCCAACGACCTTGCCCTGGCGGTCCACCACGTACTTGTAGAAATTCCATTTCGGCGCGCCGGATTGTTCAGCCAGGTGCTTGAACAGCGGTATCGCATCCGCGCCGCGCACCGGTTGTGGTTCGGTCATGGTGAAGGTCACACCGTAATTGACGTAGCAGACCTTGGCGGTTTCAGCACCATCCTTGGACTCCTGCTTGAAGTCATTGGACGGCACACCCAGCACTTGCAGCCCTTGGTCCTTGTAGCGCTGATTGAGCGCCTCAAGGCCTTTGAATTGCGGGGCGAACCCACAGAAGCTGGCGGTGTTGACCACCACCAGCGGCTTGCCGGCGAAGCGCTGGCACAAATCAATGGTTTCCTTGGCCCGCAGCTTGGGCAACGAACCCTCCAGCAACGGTGGGCAATCGGCGGCCCAGACTTGCCCGGTCACAGCCAGCAACAGGGCGGGAACAGCAAACCAGCGCATCAACATGTCAATTTTCCTTAAAAGCACGTCAGACCACGACGTTACTCGCAGCGTCCGATGCCGTCCATTATTCAGCAGTTGCCCATGCCCAGCTGCATCAAGGCCAGCCCGCCCTGATGCCAGCCCCACCAGGCGAACGCCAGCAGCAGGCTGGCACCGGCAGCGATCAACCACGGGCCGACGCGACTCATGCTGCGCCGGCCTGGACTTGCAGGCGCGCCACCGGACGTTCACGTACTGGCCAGTTCAACGCCGCCGCCAATAGGCTGAGCAGGATCGACACCTGCCAGATCAAGTCGTAGCTGCCGGTGCGGTCGTACACCACCCCGCCCAACCAACCACCGAGGAAAGAACCCAACTGGTGGAACAGGAACACGATCCCACCCAACATCGAGAGATTTCGTACACCAAACAGGGTCGCCACGGTGCCGTTGGTCAACGGCACGGTCGACAGCCACAGCAAGCCCATCGCCATGCCAAACAGGTACGCCGTCGTGGTCGTCACCGGTAGCCACAGGAACAAACCGATCACCACCGCCCGCACCAGGTACAACCCGGTCAGCAGGCGCGGCTTGGACATGCGCCCGCCCAGCCAGCCGGCGGTATAGGTGCCGAAGATATTGAACAATCCGACCAGGGCCAGCACGGTGGTGCCGACGCTGGCGGGCAGGTGCTGGTCCACCAGGTACGCCGGCAAATGCACACCAATGAACACCACTTGGAACCCGCAGACAAAAAAGCCCACCGCCAGTAGCCAGAACCCGGAGTGACTGCACGCCTCGCGCAAGGCTTCGCCCAGGGTTTGCTCATGGCCGGCGACCGGCAACGGCGCGTCCTTGAGCATGCTCACCAGCGGCACGATCAACGCCACCAGCAACCCCAGCACCAACAACGCCGCCGACCAACCGAGCCAGCCGATCAGCCCCAGCGTACCGGGCAGCATGGCGAACTGGCCGAAGGATCCGGCGGCGCTGGCGATACCCATGCCCATGCTGCGTTTTTCCGGCGGCACGGCCCGTCCGACCACCCCCAGAATCACCGAGAACGACGTGCCCGACAGGCCGATGCCAATCAAAAGGCCCGCGCTCAACGACAAGGACCATGGCGAGTCGGCCATGCCCATGAACACCAGGCCCAGCGCGTACAGCACGCCACCGATCAGCACCACTTTCGCCGCACCGAAGCGGTCGGCCAGCGCACCGGTGAACGGCTGCGCCAGGCCCCAGATCAGGTTCTGCAAGGCAATGGCAAAGGCGAACACCTCGCGGCCCCAGCCGAACTCGCTACTCATGGGCGCCAGGAACAGGCCGAAGCCATGCCGCACGCCCAGGGACAACGCCAGGATCAGCGCGCTGCCCACCAGGACCCAACCACAGGTACGCCACATCGATGTCATTCTTGTTCTCCAGTCGCGGGTATATACCCACTTATCATCGAACGAACCGGCTTCACGCCAGTTCATCCAGCAAGGCTAGCAAAGTCGCGCGCTTTTCCGCGCCCAGCTTATCGATCAGTTTCTGCTGCGCCGCTTCCCAGGCCGGCAACGCCGCCGCCAGCCGGGCCTGCCCCGTTTCAGTGAGCACGACGATGCGGTTGCGCAGGTCGTCACCCTCGGCCAGCGCCACCAGCCCCTCGCCTTCCAGCACCCGCAGGTTACGCCCCAGGGTGCTGCGGTCCAGGCCCATGGCCTCGGCCAGGGAAGAAATACTCGGCTGGTCCAGGCGCGCCAGGTTGCTCAGCAAAGAATACTGGGCGACGTTGATCCCGAAGCCGTCGAGGGCGCCGTCGTAATACCTGCTGACGCCACGGGCGGCACGACGCAGGTTGATACACAAACATTGGGAAGGAAGCATGGTGCGTGTATATACCCGGGGTTGGCGGAATGCAAATTTAAATGAGGCGTTTCGGTCTTGCTCATTTAAGGATTGATTGAATCCGTGGCGAGGGAGCTTGCTCCCGCTTGAGTGCGAAGCACTCATCAAAGAGGGGCTTGCTCGCGATAGCGGTGGGTCAGCTTGTAGTGATGTTGACTGTGCCGCCGCCTTCGCGAGCAAGCTCGCTCCCACAGTTTTTCCGGGTCGTGCACAGAACTCGCAGCGCCGCGCCCTTCCCGTCATCCGTTCTTGCGCTTTTGCTCGCGGCCTCATGCGCATAGAAAAAAACCGTGATTATCAAAGGCTTTTGCCTCAAAGCCGTTCCGATAACCCTTGATTGATATTCACCACCTGTAATGTCTGACAGGTTTCAGGTGGCTTGAATCGAGATATAACGACCCCGTGCCTCCAGCCCTGCCTCAGGGCTTGAAGACGGGTCGTGTGAACCATGCCATCAAGAAGTAGGAAGATTCCGCCGCCCCCACGCCATCATTGATGATGAATGGGAGTTTCAGTCATGTACCACAGCACCGCGATTTCTGGACGTTCGTCGCCATACCAGGACCATCACCACTCCACGGAGAGCAACCAGCCCCAAGCGATTCGACTCACCAAACGGGAAAAGGAATTCCTGCAGTGGAGCGAGGCCGGCAAATCGTCCTGGGAGATCTCCATGATCGTCGATTGCAGCGAAGCCAACGTCAATTATCACTTCAATAATATCCGCCGAAAATTCGGCGTCAGTTCGCGGCACCTCGCGGGGAAGATTGCGCGTGAGCGGGGCTTGATCTGAGCATTCCGGTGGTGTCTTTGCAGCGGCGTGATGCTTGAACTCCCTGAGTGGGCAAGGTCAGCGGGATCAGTCATTTAGCATATGCTCAATGAAACCCAAACTGGAGAGCGAAAAGCTGGGATAGCAACGTTTAATTTCGTTGCTATCCCGAACAATAGACTAGTCAACTATTGTCATTACCCAGATAATTTTTAGTTACACCACGAATTCGCTGGACTCTCATTTGCTGTTTGTCGTTGGCTGCTTGTAGTTTATGTTCTTCATGCTTCTTTCTTTTTTCAGCTGTCACCCTCATGTCATATATTTTTGCTTGTTTCTTGATTTCTTTAGCGCGGTATCGGGTAATGCCCTTTCCCCCTATATTGAGATAGGCAAAGTCAAAATCATCAACGGCTGATTTCGCCTTATCAACAAGACGATTGTGTTCATCGATTATAGAGTTTATCTTCTTAGTAGGCGCTCCCTGACTAGCGAGCTGATTTATAGTTTCTTTAAGGACCTTGGTATCTCCGTGATACTTTTCCGCTGTCTTCATTAGATCACCAACATGCTTAAGCTCGATAGTTTTTAACGAGGCCGCCCTATTCTTATGTGGATTCGTGACAAAGCTACTTGGAAGTGTATTAGCAATAGGGGATGCAGTAGTTGTCCGAAAACTTCGAAGAAGCCATCCCCAAGGAGTATGTCCCGTCGGATCCACATAATTAATCGGATCCCCCTCGCAATACATGTACGCGTTCAAGCCCCCTTCACCAAACGGGCTCAAGTCGTCCGGGCTATGAAACCTCATCAACACCGGATTGAACGCCCGATAGCCCTTCCCCAGCAGGTACCAACCCGTTTGGGTTTCCCGCCGCTCACCGTTGTAACCCAGGTGGCTGCTGACCGACGCTTCATCCGCGCGATGGCCATACGGTGCATAAACAACCTCCTGCGTTGCATTGCGATTGATTTCCCACAGCACGCTGTTCTTGTCATCACCGGCCAACAATAACGACTTTGGGTCAGCACCCGCCTGGTGCTCGGCGAGCACGACGCCATCTGCGCGTAGGAAACTGCTGCTGTTGGCGCCTTTGACCTGGCTCGTCAATTCACCGTCCTGGTAAAAGCGCTGCTCTTTCCCGCTCCCATCGTCCAGGCCGGTCAACGTGTCCAACGGGTCGTAGCTATAGCCAGCGGGGGGCTCGCCCGACAGACCACTGACGGAAATCAACCGGCCGAGGGGGTCGTATTCGAGCGTCCGGTTTTCTTCGTCGCGGATAAGATGACCGTCTAGGTTGTATGCCAACTCGATGTCAGGGTAATCCGCATGATTATTAGCGACGCGAAGCAGTTGCGTCGGATCGGAAGTGGTGTCGTAAGTATAAATCGCCCTGTTGATGCCACCGGTAAAGTAGGTCAGCGCCAGTTTGATATTGTCCAGTTCGTCAAACGAAAACACCTGACGGGTAATGGACTTGTTATACGGATCAATGGGCGGCTGGGTGCCAGTACACGTGTAGTCTGTCAGACGCCCGCGCAAGTCATAGACATAGGATTCGTCACGCAGCACGACGGCCCCCTGACGCAAAGTCCGCTGTTTCAGACCATCGACATCGTTGTAGACCTGACTCAGTTGCTGTTCGACCCCGTCGAGGTCGAAGGTACGCAAGGTTTCGCGACCAAACTCATCATACTGCAACGTAATGCCTACGCTTTGCCCACTGAAGCTATCGCGGGTGTGGATACTTGCCGTCTGGCCCAGCGAATCGTAGGTAAACGTCGAGACAGTCGTGCCCAGTTGCGTTTGCTCCAGGCGTCCTTGAGCGTCATATTCATAACTCTGCTCCTGCTCCAAGACATCCGTGTAGACACACAAGCGACCGAGCCGGCTGTAACGGTAATGCATGGTGTATTCATTGCCTTCCACGATTCGCCGCTCGCTTTTCGGCTCGCCGGTACTGTAGTACTCGCGGGTGAGCTGCAAGCCTTGTTCCTGGCAACTGGTCAGGCGTGCGTTCTTCCGGTCGTACTCGTAATCGGCCGAGATATTCCCCGTCAGGCTCCGCCGTAGCGGTTCGGTGCCCAGCTCCGGCTGATATTCGTACTCGATGACTTTGCCGCTGGGGGTGGTCACCGTATGAGGTTGTGTTTGCCCGGGCTCGTAGGTGAACACCTGCTCGCGACCGCCCGTAGTCGAGCTGATCATGCGATCAAGACCGTCGAACAGTTGGGTCCCAAGCTCAATACCATTGACGCTGATCGAAATAGGCAGGTCTTCGCGGCTGTGCTCGGCGTAGCTGCGCCGAACCACGGCGGTGTCCGGCAGCGTGTTTTCGGTGAGCCGGTCGAAAGCGTCGTAGCTATAAAGCGTCTCGCGCTCCAGCACTGAGAATCCGACTATCTCTTTCACGGCCCGCCCAAGCCCGTCATAAAAATTCCGTTGCAAACTGACAGGCTGCTCGACCAAATCGAACCGTTCGATACGGGTCGGCTTTTCGAACAAATTGAGCCAGGTTTCGGTGACACCACTGATTTTCGGGGTAGGTAATAAGCCTTCGCGCCAACTGCGCTGAATCGGCCCTTGCGACTCGGACGTACCGATCGGGTCAGTCTGCTCGAACGTCTTCACATCGTCCGGGCCGGTGACACAATATTGCGCGCCCCAGTCGTCGTATTCGTATTCTGTTGTCAGAATCCGTACATCTTCACCCAGCCAATCGTGCTCGGCTTCCTTGATCAAATTACCAAACACGTCGTAGCCCGCAGCATAGATCTGGCGAGGCGTGCTGGCGCGGCTGGGGTTATCGGCGTCATCCCGCTCTTCGTAGATCGCCCGGTTGAGCCCGTCGAACTTCGTACACGTTTTGACCTGCTTGACGTCAGACATCCATTGTTCGGCCTGGTCCCCGGCATTGGCACAAAGAAAGTACTCATAGCTGCGGTGTGCCATAAAAGCAGTACCGGGCGCCACAGTTTCACGGGTCACTCGCCGTAGCGCGTCATATTCGTAATGGATTTCTACGTTGTTGTCATCGCGGTTGAGCAGTGGTTCGCCATTGAGCATCGAATGCCACAACGTGACGATTTTTTGTACGTTTCTTCCACCTTGTTCGTGGTCGAAACCGGTCAGGGTTTCAACCGTCTGCAGCACGCTTTCCTTGAACACCGGGCTGTCGAGCGTGCTATACGCATAGTCGGTGACGGTCGACTTGCCATTCAAGGTCACTGTCTGGCGCGAGACGCGGCCATGCAGGAACGCATCGGTGCGGTCGTCGACATGCTCGAACAGCGTGCGTTCCAGTTCGATTTCGGTGGCGCCAAGCTGCACCAGGGTCTGGTTTTCAACCGTGAGCCATTGTTTCAGAAGCAAGTCTTGCGGCGGGCACTCCTCCGGCAGGCTGTCCCCCAGTTCCGGCAAGCCCTTGTAGCGATAACGGGTGCATAGCATTGGGGCCTGGCCGTTGGGGGACGGGGCCGGAGCGACGGTTTGCTCTTTCAGGTTGCGCACAAAGCCTTCGGGATCGGCTGGACAGCCATCGCCCCCTGAGGCGGGATACCAGACGTTGGTTTCGATAACGCCATTGGCAAGGGTTCGGACCCGCAGGTTGCCGTGTGTGTCATACGTG